>DAIQOB010000113.1:0-7917 GCA_036788075.1 Syntrophobacteraceae bacterium | reverse complement strand
CACTCCAATTCAATTTGCAAGTTCCCGGTTCCAGAGTGGAACCTCTCCTCCAACTCCTCCCACATGATCGTAAGCCATGGAATACGCCGTGGCCAAATCCGGAGTGCTTCCTGATCCACAGCCAGCCTGATCCCTCCTTGATGGTTTCAACCATAGAGGAACCATCGGGCAGAACCACAAATTCGGAGTGTGGAAAGCCCTGCCCAATACCTCCCTGGTGGTTTCAATCATGGGATATCCCCGGCAGGCAAATCTATCTGATCTTCGAAATAAGCTGAGCCTGAAATCGTTGGGATGGCAGGAGTGAGAGAAGAGGGCGCCGAGGAAAAACGCGCCCTCCCTTAGAGTTGGAAATGATATGGATCTAGGACCTCTCTGAAATCTCCACCAGGACTCCAAAAGTGGATTTGGGGTGGAGGAAGGCGATTTTGGCTCCGCCGGCGCCTTTCCGTGGTGTTTCGTCAATGAGTTTGATTCCCTTGGCTTTCAGTTCCGCCAGGGCTTCTTCAATGTTCTCCACCCGAAAAGCGATGTGCTGCACTCCTTCGCCCTTCTTTTCGATGTACTTGCCGATGGGGCCGTCCGGGGCGGTGGATTCCAGGAGCTCCACCTCGGTATCGCCGACGGGAAAAAACGCAGTCGTCACCTTCTGCTCCGCCACCGTCTCACTTCCGGCATGGAGCAGCCCCAGGATATCACTATACAGCTTCTTCGTCTCTTCGATGTTCTTCACTGCAATTCCAATGTGGTCGATCTTCAAAACCTTCATGATGTCTCCTTCTGGTGTTGAGGAAGAGAAATCCATTTGCCTGTTATTTCCCGCATGATGCTGTAGGGATCCCGCTTGTGATCCAGGATATCCGTCACGAGATTGTCCAATTGACCGCTAACCTGCAACTGTTCCCGCACGATGCGAAACAGCTCGTTGTGGATCATGCGAAGCGTCTCGTTGCAGATGCGCTCCCGCCGTTTTTCGTGCAGCTTGCCGGTCTTTTCCAACATCGCCCTGTGACCGTCGATGGCCTGCCATAATTCTTCGAGCCCCTGATCTTCGACGGCGATGGTCTTCAAGACGGGAGGCGTCCAATCCTTGACTTTGATGTGGGAATCCTGGTCGACCCGGGCGCACACTTCGGCCACCACCTGGTCGGCTCCAGCCCTGTCCGCCTTGTTGACGACGAAAATATCGGCGATTTCCATCACGCCGGCCTTCATGCTCTGGATTCCATCACCGAGTCCGGGGACCAGGATCAGGCACGTGGTATCCGCGAGACCGATGATGTCGACCTCGTCCTGGCCGACTCCCACCGTTTCGATGATGATAACATCCTTGCCGAAGGCATCCAGGACCTTGACCACATCGGCCGTAGCCTTGGAGATGCCGCCCAGGAAGCCCCGTGTCGCCATGCTGCGGATGTATACACCCGGATCGATGCTGAGCTCACTCATGCGCACACGATCCCCCAGCACCGCACCCCCGGTGAAAGGGCTGGAGGGGTCCACCGCCACGATGCCCACGCTGAGCCCTTTTCTGCGAATCGTGCGCGTCAACTTGTCGGTGAGGGTACTCTTTCCAGCTCCCGGTGAACCGGTGATTCCGATGATGTAAGCTTTCCCGGTATGGCGATAGATTTCTTCCATAACCGGGTAGGCTCTCTCATCCTCGTCTTCGAGCCAGCTCATCAGGCGCGCCACTGCCCTGGGTGAGCCTTGCAGGATTTCTCTTGCATAATCCATAGCCATTAAATCGTATTTCCTTTCACCTCTCCGCGCAATAAAACGACCGTCTGCGGGTCGTCAATCCGGTCCGGAGCCGGCATCCAGAAAAGGCGCTGGATGCCGGCTTTTGCTGGAGTGACACGATGAAAAAGGACGGTCGTTTCTGAGGGGGAGCCGTGCTCAGCGCTCGCGGACATTCTTCTGGATGTATTCCACAATTTCCGTCGTAGGAGTTCCGGGTCCAAAAATGGCGTTCACGCCAGCCTTTTGGAGACCTTCATAATCTTCCCTGGGGATGATCCCTCCTCCCACGACCAGGACGTCGTCCAAACCCTTGGCACGCAGGAGCTCAACGACTTTGGGAAAGAAATAGTTGTGGACTCCGGAAAGGCTGCTGAGACCCACGACATCGGCATCTTCCTGGAGTGCCGTTTCCACGATCATTTCCGGGGTCTGGCGCAGTCCCGTATAGACGACTTCCATGCCGGCTTCCGCAAAGATTCTCGACAACAATTTGGCACCGCGATCATGGCCGTCCAGACCGGGTTTTGCCACGATGATTTTTATCTTCTTAGCCATGGAATTTACCTCCAACATAACAGGTCATTTGCTGAGCAGTTTGCTGTAAGCCTCGAGGAACTTGGAATCAGACGTATTCTTTCGGTCGGAACTGTCCGAAAATGTCTCGCCACACGTCGCAGATTTCGCCTACGGTGGCCTTTGCTTTAACGGCTTCGATGACACTGGGCATGACATTTTCGTCCGTCTGAGAGGCTTGGCGCAGCTTGTCGAGAGCAGCTTTCCACCTGGCCTGGTCTCTTTCGGCACGGAGCTTCTTCAGCTTGGCTGCTTCGACTTCGCCTACCGACATATCCACCTTGAGAAGACCTTGCGGAGGCGGTTCTTCCATGGTGTACTTATTGATTCCCACGTAGACGCGCTCACCGGATTCGATTTCCTTCTGGAATCGGTACGCGCTGTTCTGGATTTCCTTCTGGATATACCCCTGCTCGATGGCGACCAGGGTGCCGCCCATGGCATCGATCTTCTGAAGGTAATCCATGATTTCGGCTTCGATCTTCTCGGTCATGGCCTCAACGTAGTAGCAGCCGGCCAGAGGATCGATGGTGTCGGCGGCGCCGCTTTCTTCAGCCACGATTTGCTGGGTACGGAGGGCGACGGTAACCGCCTGCTGCGTGGGGAGACAGAGTGCTTCGTCGTAAGAGTTGGTGTGAAGGGATTGACATCCGCCCAGCGCCGCAGCGTAAGCCTGGAGCCCCACGCGAACGACATTATTCAGGGGCTGCTGCGCGGTCAAGGTCACACCGCCCGTCTGCACGTGGAAGCGCAGCATCATGGAGCGGGGATTCTTGGAGCCGAAGCGCTCTTTCATGATTTTGGCCCAGACTCTGCGGCCGGCGCGGAACTTGGCGACTTCTTCGAGGACGTTGGTGAATGCGTTGAAGAAGAAGCTGAGGCGCGGTCCGAAGGAATCGACATCGAGGCCGCGCTCGACGCAGGCCTGCACGTAGGCGATCCCGTCTGCGATGGTGAAGGCCATTTCCTGGGCAGCCGTCGAACCGGATTCACGGATGTGATACCCGCTGATGCTGATGGTATTCCATTTGGGAACGTTCTTGAGGCAATATTCGATGAGATCGGTGGTGAGCCTCATGGTTGCCTTGGGGGGATAGATGTATTGGCCGCGTACGGTGATTTCTTTCAGAACGTCGTTTTGTACGGTTCCGCCGACCTTGTCGAAGGATACACCCTGTTCTTCGGCAATGGCGAGGTACATCCCGAGAAGGATGCCGGCAGGGGCATTGATCGTCATGGAGGTGGTGACCTTATCGAGGGGAATCTGGTCGAACAGGACCTTCATGTCTTCGATGGAGTCAATGGCAACGCCCACTTTGCCGACCTCTCCCATGGAAAGGGGATGGTCGCTGTCATATCCTGCCTGGGTGGGGAGGTCAAAGGCAACGCTCAGACCCGTCTGTCCCTGGCTCAGCAGGTAGCGGTATCGTGCATTGCTTTCTTTGGCGCTGCCAAAGCCGGCGTATTGACGCATGGTCCAGAATCGGCCGCGGTACATGGTGGGCTGTACGCCGCGCGTGAACGGATAAAGCCCCGGGTATCCGAGATCTTTCCCGTAATCCAGACCGGCGACATCGAGAGGCGTATAGAGTCGTTCCACCGGCGTCCCAGAAATCGTGGTAAAGACTTCTTTCCGTTCGGGGTTCTTGGCAAGAGTTTTGCCGACCACATCGTTGGACCATTTTTCTTTAGCGGCTTTGATGGTTTCTAACGCTTTTTCGTCAAACATGCTTTCCCTCCTCAACACGATTGCCACACGATACTTCCCGTCAATGGTTCAGACGGACTCTGCCAGAACAGCAGGAACAAGATAGCTCCATCGCCCGGGGCCATTTTCGTCCTCAGGCCAAAAGCGGCCAGCGTCAAGCGAACAGATTTGAACAGTCATTAGAAGGGTGTTATGCGGTTGAGCAGCGCATCACGCCTGGGTCTGGAGAATGCGCTTCATGTTTTCGGGTATCAAAAAACCTATCCCTGAGGGATATACCAGCAAGGCAGCCAAGAATCAACTTCTATTGCTATATTACTGTGAATACTCTGAAAAAAAATGGTATTTCACTTTTCCAGGCACGCCCTCACGGGGCCTTCCTGCAGAACGTGCTCTCTCCCGTTTCCCACGGGGATGAAAGTTGCCCGCGAAGACTTTACTCGAAGTTGGGCAGTGACCATTATACCCATTAGGATTGATTCGCGAGGGAAGAGAACGTTGTATATGTTTATGGCGAGTATTTTAAGGAGACTTCAGTGACGACACTCTATGATCTGGTGGAAAAAGTTAAGGCGGAGATAGACGTGGCCAAGGTGGGCATGATCGTTTGCCACAACGGCATCGTACGGGCAACGAGCCGTGCAGGAGAGCCCGCGGAATACCTCGATGTTGATGTCGATCAGGCGGTATGGGATAAAATCCTGCAGGAGATGCGCCGTGAAGAGGGCATTTCCGCTATAGAAGCCCACCTGTTTACCGGTCGGCGGAACATTGGGGATGATGTCATGCTGGTTGTCGTGGCGGGCGATATCCGGGAAAACGTTTTCCCCGTCTTGGAAAAGACGGTGAACCGGTTGAAGAAGGAAGCCGTCTTGAAAAAGGAAAAGCTTACGTAATGGAAACGGTGTGAGTGACCCAGCGTCTCGATACTAAAGTGGCAGCAATAAAAAAGGCGGCAAGAAGCCGCCTTTTTTATTGCTGCCTATCGATTGTTTATGAGCCGCAAAACGGGCACATCATCCTGTAGGCCTCATGGCCGGGATGGGGACCTTAGAGCATGCTTTTGACGGCAGCCTGCTCCGTCAGGAGCTCATTGAGAGTGTTATCCATTTTTTCCCGAGAAAATGCATCGATTTCGAGGCCTTTCACACGTTCGTACTTGCCGGGCGTGCAGATGACGGGAACCCCATACATGATCCCCTCGGGGATTCCATAGGAACCGTCCGAGCAAATGCTCATGGTGACCCATTTGCCGTCAGTGCCGAGGGCCCAGTCTCTCATGTGGCAGATGGCTGCGTTGGCTGCAGATGCTGCAGACGAAAGACCGCGTGCCTCGATAACTGCGGCGCCGCGTTTGCCGATCATGGGGATGTACTCATTGCGATACCACGCCTCATCCACCAGCTGGGAGGCGGGCTGCCCGTCGATGGTGGCAAAGCGGATGTCGGGATACATGGTGGGGGAGTGGTTTCCCCAAACCACCATCTTTTCCACGGATTGAACAGGCTTGCCGGTCTTCAGGGCCAGCTGAGATACAGCACGGTTGTGGTCCAGGCGCATCATGGACGTGAAATTTTCACGCGGCAGATCGGGAGCGGAATTCATGGCGATATAAGCATTCGTGTTGGCCGGGTTGCCCACCACGATGACACGAACATCGCGGGAGGCCACTTCGTTCAACACTCTGCCCTGAGTGATGAAAATTTTGGCGTTTTCGGAAAGGAGCTCGCTGCGCTCCATGCCTGGTCCACGCGGCCTTGAACCGACGAGCAGTGCATAATCGGCATCCTTGAAGGCCACCTTGGGGTCACCGGTGCCGATCATGTCCACCAGGAGGGGAAACGCACAGTCCTCCAGCTCCATCATGCAGCCCTTGAGGGCCTGCAACGGCTTTTCCATGGGCAGTTCCAACATTTGCAGAATGATGGGCTGATCCTTGCCCAACATTTCACCACTGGCAATGCGATACAGCAGGGCGTAGCCGATTTGACCGGCAGCGCCTGTGACGGCAACTCGAACGGGGGATTTTGCCATTTTCATTACTCCTCTTAAGGATCCTGCCTGACGTTGAAAGATGCCCTAGCCGATGATGGCAAGCACGTCGTCTTTCTGGACGCTGTCGCCGTCTTTGTAGTTGATTTTCTTGACAGTTCCCCCGCAGGGTGCAGGAATGGAGTTTTCCATTTTCATGGCTTCGAGTATCAGGACCACATCGCCTTCATTGACAGTGGCGCCTTCAGATACTTCGTAACGAATGATCATGCCGGGCATGGGGGCGGAAACCGCCGTGCCTGCAGCGGCGGGTGCTGCAGCGGGAGCCGGCGCTGCGGCCGGAGCTGCAGCGGGTGCCGGGGCAGGTGCCGCTGCCGCGGGTGCTGGCGGCGCTGCGACCCGAGCTGCAGGTGTAATGGAGGTGATGGTGGGAGCTGCACCGCCAATCTGTTCCACTTCAACCTGGAAATACTCCCCATCCACGAAAACATTGAACTTACGCACACCGGGTCCTTTGGCGGGAGCCGTTTTCTCGGACTTTTCCACGAGCAGCCCGGCTTTGGCTTTCTTGATCAACTCTTGCTCACTCATTACATCCTCCATGCTCTTTGGTTTCACTTCATCGGGGATTTCTTCCAATCCATACTTCCACTTGAGGAACCGTTTGCCGGTGGTGGGGTAGATGGCGTAGATCAAAACGTCGTCGATGTCTTTGGCCAAACCTTCCACATCTTTTTCGGCCTTGGGCAGCTCAGGATCGAGATAGTCGGCAGGGCGGCCGGTGATGGGATTTTCGCCACGCGGATAACCCTTGAGAGCCTTCTTTTGCACTTCGGGATCGATGGGGACGGCGGTCTTCCCGTACAGCCCGTAGCAGAGATCCTTCACCTGTGCCGTGGTCATTTTGTAGCGCTCGTTGGGAGTGTCGAACAGAACATTGTTGACCGTCTGGATGCCCACGATCTGGCTGGTAGGAGTAACCAGGGGAACCTGCCCCAGTTCGCGCCGTACGATGGGAAGCTGCCTGAACACTTCGTCCAGCTTGTCGGATGCGTTCATGTCGCGCAGCTGGTTGACCAGGTTGGAAAGCATGCCGCCGGGGGTCTGGTGCAGGAGCACATTGATGTCGATGATGGACATTCTGTCATCCAGAAGATGACGATACTTGGGGGAAATCTTTTCGAAGTAATCGCTGCATTTGGCCAGCTGCTTCAGATCCAGGCCCGTGTCCCTGTTGGTGCCGCGCAATGTTGCCACGAGGGGCTCGACGCCGGGGTGGGACGTGCGATATGCCCAGGGGGACAGGCAGGTGTCGACAATATCGACCCCCGCTTCAATCGCCTTCATGAGTGACATATCCGCCATACCCGACGTAAAGTGACTGTGCAGATGAATGGGAACCTTTACAGTCTCTTTCAGGGCTTTGATCAGGACGTATGCGTCGTAGGGGTTGATGAGACCAGCCATGTCTTTGATGCAGATGGTGTCAGCCCCCATGTTCTCAAGATCTTTGGCCTTTTGGATGTAATAACTTAAATTGTACACGGGACCGCCCATGCGGGATTCCGTCAGGGAGTAGCACATACAGCCCTGAAAGTGCTTGTTGCACTTTTTGATGACCTTCACGGCGGTTTCAAAGTTGCGATAGTCGTTGAGGGCGTCGAAAACGCGGAAGATATCCATTCCGTTGACGGCGGCTCGCTCCACAAAGGCTTCGGCCACATCGTCGGGGTAATTGCGGTATCCCACAAGGTTCTGACCCCGTAAGAGCATGGAGAACGGTGTATTTTTAATGACGGTTTTGAGTTTTCGAAGAGATTCCCACGGGTCTTCACCGAGAAACCGGTGCATGGTGTCGAAGGTTGCTCCACCCCAGACTTCCATGGAGTAAAAGCCGACCT
>DAIQOB010000112.1:2496-7935 GCA_036788075.1 Syntrophobacteraceae bacterium | reverse complement strand
CTTTCCCCGGCGCTCCGAAAGAGCGTTGAAAAAGGTCGCGAATGGCTTGACGGCCTTCGTCTGTCAGGTAGCGCGTTCCAGTTCCTGTGAAGGTCTCGTGGGCGATGACGGGATTGTTCTCCACCCATTGATGATTTTCCCAGGTGAACCATTGCTTCTTGTCCTGGTCGAAAACACTGACCGGTCGGTTGAAGAATTTTGCCAGTTCCACCCCCCAGCCCGTTCCGCCTTTGACAGTCTTGTCCTCTTTGATCCAGCCCACGGCAAAAACCTGGTAGCCGTTGTTGACCATGTGAAAGATGGACTGCATGACTTTCCGGATTTTTTCGGCGGTGGTATAGGTCCTGCCCATACGCTTGTAGACGATCTCCATGCTGACATCCCCCTTTTGGAGATCTTCTTCCGTCAGGAACTTCACGTGCTTGATACGTTCCATCTCATGGCCCAAAAAGGTGAAATTGACTTCGCGTATCCCCCACAGCTCGGCGTTGATGCCGAACTCCGCTTCAGCCCCTTTGAGTCCCCCACTGTACAGTGTTGCTTTAGAACGATCCATCATTCATCACTCTCCCTGTCATCTGGTCGTTGGCTGCATTCGAATCCCCCGTTCCTGAAAAAGGCAGCCTTTTCATGCTCATTGCGATCTTTTGCCGGGTCGGAGGTATCGCGGCACATTGCCCTGCCCAAGGGGCCGGCCTCATTCACAGCCGGTTTCGGGGCTTTTGAGGACCTCCCGTCTGAAGACAAAGACCCCCTTGGAAAGAATTGAGGCGGTATTGGAACCGATTCAATCCATCTTTGCAAGCCCGGGTGTGAACCTGCCGGATGTGGCGGGCAGGAAGGCGGGACCACAGGCCTCAATATGCAGGGAGGATTTGCGCAGTCTGTCTTGATTGTGCCGGCCGGATCGTCCTGCAGATGATTCTAATAATCCTCGTCGTCCCAAAAGGGTTGCTTTCCGCGTTTCTTGCGCTTTGCACTCTTGAGACCAATCTCTCCCCGGTCGTCCTTGCCCTTCTGCTTCCGGCTGCGGCGACCGGAGCTGTCAAAATCCTTCGTCAAAGGGGGTTCTGCCATGGAGGAGTCCTTGATCCAATCGGTACTCGGGGGGGCAGAACGGCGCGGGGGCGGCGCTGAAGCAGGCGATGCATAGCTCCCTCTTGCCGGGGAACTGCTGTCCCTCGGGCGCGCTTCGTTGATTGCGAGGGGTCTGTTCTTGAAGGGTTGATTGTTGAATCTGCGAATGGCTTCTTCCGCCTGAGCGGCGTCGACAAACTCGATGAATGCGAACCCTCGAGCCTTTCCTGTTTCTCTATCCATTGCCACCTGGGCAAAGGACAGCGTGCCCACTGCCGAGAAGTATTCCCTCAACTCTGCTTCAGTCGTGTCATAGGGAAGATTCCCAACAAAAAGTCGAACTGGCATTACTCTGGTGCTCCTGTTTCTGTGAATGAAATCTCCGGCCTGTAACAAGGTGTCTCTCTGGTGGGCCGCCGACGCCGTTCACCGGGGAAGGCCGACGGCGGAAAACGGTCCGGCCGACCCCGCGCCACCATCGTTCTATCTATCATTACTTTCAAATTAAATCACCAAAATATATCGTATCTTCATCGACTTCCTTGCAATTTTTTTCTGTTTTGCCGACGATGGGAATTCAGAGAAAATCTTTAAAGTGTTTCTTAGACTTTTCGAAAAAGATAGTGGCTGACGAGCCATTCGTTGCCGGCTTTGAATCCGAATAATTCAGAGCATGCCATGAAAAAAACCCGCCAACGCTGGAGCCAAACCCTGGCCTCCTGCCCATAGGTCTTCTCCAGGATGGGCATGATCCGCTCCCTTTTTTCGTCCAGGCGCCGCAGCCAGTCCTCGCAGGTCTTCTGGTAATGCACGCCGTTCACCCTCCAGTGATCGTCCACAGCCATGTGCCGGTTGAAATACAAAAGCAGGTGGTCTGACGGCATGATGCCGCCGGTAAAGAAATACCGGCCCATCCAGTCATCTTCATTTGTCGTCTCGAAAAAGTATGCATACTCACGGTGGCAGAAGATATGGACAAAAAGCAGTCCGTCGTCCCGAAGCCAACCGGAGATTCGCTTCAAAAGCTCGGCGTAGTTGCGCATGTGCTCGAACATTTCCACTGACACGACGCGGTCAAATCGGCCCTCCGGGGCAAACGCATTCACGTCCGCGGTGATGACGCGCACATTGTCGAGCCCCCTCCGTCTGCGGAGGTCATCGATGAAAAGCCGCTGAGGGGTGGAATTGGACACCGCCGTGATGGATGCCTTCGGGTAGTGCTCGGCCATCCACAGGGTGAGGGACCCCCACCCGCACCCCAGCTCCAGGATATCCTGGCCGTCCTCCAGGCGGGCTCGCTGGCAGGTCAGGGCCAGCATGGCTTCCTCGGCAGCCTCCAGGTCGCTGCCCCCTGGAGGGTAGAGGCAGCAGCTATACTTGAAACGTGGCCCCAGGACCTCCGCAAAGAATTCCGCTGGCAGCTCATAGTGCTGCAGGTTTGCCGAGTCCGTGGCCACTGCGACGGGCGCCGCATTCAAAGATGCGATGAGTCTCCTCTGGCTTTCCCCGTTGGCCTCGATGCTCCCCCGGTTTTCCGCCCGAAGACGACGCCGAAGCAGCATTTTGATGCCTCGGCGGATGACCGTGTCCGGCAGCATCCCCTGATCCATCAAGTCCATCAGGAGTCTCACATCTTTCCTCCCGAGTCTCTAAACTCGCTTCGGATTTCTTCCATGCGCTTCCGGTTCTTACCCAGGTCGTAATAGCCGACACGCGACGCGGAGCGCACGTGAATGACACGCTGCTTTTCGTCGAGCAAAAACTCTCCGTCATCTACGAAGAAATTTGTGCGGAGCTCCACCCGCAGATAGGGAAACTTTTCCTCCACCAGCTTTACATCGCTCCTGCGAGCGAGGGTTTCCCGCAGCTGGACGAAGGCAGTCCGAGCATCACCCCTGTAAGGGATGGGCTCGATGCGATGCCCGGCGTCGCTTGACATGCTCGAGACGCAGTTGGGGGACGAGGGACAGGGCGCCAGAACGCCGTTGACCATCCCCAAATTATTTGGACGCTCACCCGTGCAGGCTCCCAAAATGCCGGCCATGAATGCCATGAACAGTGCCTTGCCCTTGTGTCTATCCATCCCAATCCTCCTCGCCCGGCTGCATTCGGGTGACAGCCGGCCCCCATGGTTTCCATTTGAGATATCCCTTCAGGGACCCTGCAGGTAAATACCAAAAGACCATGCCGGATTGCCCCGCTGTAATGAAAAGTCATAAAATAATTAATTATAACAATAAAATGAACAGGAAACGCCGTGATACACCTCCCTGTACAGGTCCCTGTCTTGTTTTCATTTATGGATGTAATTACCTTCCCACGTAATCCAATATGAATCAACCATGCGGAGGTCAATATGATCGACTCTACCATATTCCGGTTCAGGCTTTATTTGATGTGCCTTTTCAGTGTTTGCATGGTGACTCTTGCATCCCCTTCTTCGGGCATGATCGTGAAAGACGTGGTTTTCACTCCCAGGGTGGAACTGGGTTCCACGACGCTCCGGCTGCACAACGCCGCGCTCCTGCGCTATATGAAGCTCATCGACGCTTATGTGGCCGCTTTATATTTGCCGGAGGGGGTCCATCCATCGCATGTGCTTTCCGATGTGCCCAAGCGCCTCGAAATCAGCTACCTGGTGTCTATCAAGGGAAGGGACTTCGACAAGGGAGCCAAGCCTGCCCTGGAGCGTAACCTGTCTCCTGTGGAAATGAGAAGGCTGCAGGATCGCATCGATCGCATCAACGCCGTCTATGAGGATGTGAAGCCCGGCGATCGCTACAGCCTGACATATGTTCCCGGCAGAGGAACGGAGTTGGCTCTGAACGACAGGGCTCTGGTCAATATTGAAGGTGCTGATTTCGCTGCCGCTTATTTCGGCATCTGGCTGGGCCAAAAGCCCATCGACGAAAAGCTCAAGCAGGATTTGCTGAGGAGCCGCTGACATGAAGACGCCTCCGGCAATAGCAAGCTTATTGGTCCTGGCCTTGATGCTCTCGGTGACCGTCATCGCATCACTTCATCAGGACATCTTCAGCGCGGCACAAAAACTGTGTCCCGACCCATGGTTTCGGGCCACCCTTGCCGATGCCTACTGCGGGTTTCTCCTGTTCTGGCTGTGGGTGGCTTGGCGGGAGGGCTCCTGGAGCCGGAGCGCAGTTTGGTTCCTGCTCATCATGACCCTGGGAAATATCGCCACGGCAGGCTACCTGCTGCTGCAGCTCAAGAGTCTGAAACGCGGTGAAGGCATCCAGGAGCTTCTCCTGCGCAAAGCGCGCTCCTGAGCCTCAAGTTTCAATCTTGTTCATGTTGTCAAGGAGGAAGTCATGACCAATATCCTGATCACGACGACCGGAATTGTTCTCGCTTACATGACCGTTTGGTTTGTTCTCGCTCTCATCAGAGGGCGAAACGACATCGTCGATGTGGCCTGGGGGCCGGGATTTATCCTGGCTGCCCTTTTTTCTTTCCTCTATGGCGGCATGTTTACCCTTCGCGGTCTCCTTGTTTGTCTTCTCGTGCTGGTTTGGGGGCTCCGGCTGGCTCTCCACATTCATGAGCGCAATCGCGGCAAGGGGGAAGACCATCGCTATCGCCAGTGGCGGGAGGAGTGGGGAGACACTTTCCTCTGGCGATCCTTCCTGCAGATTTTCATGCTGCAGGGAGTCCTCCTGGTGCTCGTAGCCGTGCCGGTGATTTTCATCAACTCGTCCTCTCCCCATCCCTTTACGATTGTGGATTTCGTCGGTGCCGCGGTTTGGATGCTGGGCTTTTCATTCGAGGCCGTCGGCGACTGGCAGCTCCTGACCTTCATGCGCGACCCGGCCAACCGCGGCAAGCTCATGACGGAAGGATTGTGGAGGTATACCCGGCACCCCAATTATTTTGGCGAAGTCACCCTCTGGTGGGGGATCTGGCTCATGGCTCTCTCCCTGCCGTATGGCTGGCTCACCATCATCGGTCCGGTGACCATCACCGGTTTGATCCTCAAGGTATCCGGAATTCCCATGCTCGAGCGGCACTATGAAGGCCGTACCGATTTTGAGGAATACAAGAAGCGAACCAGCGCATTTTTCCCTCTGCCACCTCGAACTGGAAGGAACGCGTTATGAAAATGGCCATTATCGGCGGAGGCATTTCAGGGCTGGCCACAGCGCATCTCCTCTGCCGGGATATGGACGTCACCCTTTATGAAGCCAACGACTACCTGGGAGGTCACACCCACACCGTGGATGTGCCCCTCAACGGCAAGTCCTGGGCGGTGGACACCGGCTTCATTGTTTTCAATCAACGGACGTATCCCCACTTCACCCGGCTGCTCCAGCGACTGGGAGTTTCCTCCCAGCCCAGTGTCATGAGCTT
>DAIQOB010000112.1:0-2396 GCA_036788075.1 Syntrophobacteraceae bacterium | reverse complement strand
TTCCCGGCGGCCGCCTTCGTTCAATTCTTCACCAACCATGGCATCCTCAACGTTGTGGATCAGCCTCAGTGGCGAGTCATCACGGGAGGCTCCAGGCAATACGTGGAGCCGCTCGCCAAGCCCTTCCGCCAGAGTGTGCGCTTGAATGCACCGGTGGAGCGGGTCCTGCGCAAGCCCGACGGAGTAGACGTCCGACTGCGCAGCGGGGAGGTCCATACCTTCGACCAGGTCGTGCTGGCCTGTCACAGCGACCAGGCTCTCGCTCTACTGGCCGATCCATCTCCGGCCGAGCGCGAGATCCTTGCGGCCATACCTTATCGGGGCAACGACACGGTCTTGCACACGGACAGCGCCCTGCTGCCCTCCCTCAGCCGTGCGAGGGCCAGCTGGAATTGCCGCATACCCCGCCGAGCCATGGACGGAGTCTCCCTCACTTACTGGATGAACAAGCTGCAATCCCTCGATGCGCCCGAGGATTTCTGCGTTACCCTCAACACCTCCGATGCCGTCCATCCCCGGAAGATCATTCGTCGCATGGTGTACCATCACCCGGAGTACTCCACGGCGGCGTTCGAGGCTCAAAGGCGCAGGGACGAAATCAACGGCGTCAACCGCACCTGGTTCTGCGGGGCTTACTGGGGCTATGGGTTTCACGAGGATGGTCTGAAGAGCGCCCTGAGCATCTGTCGTCATTTCGGGAAGGAGCTGTGATGGAGAGCTGCCTTTATACCGGACACGTAGGCCATCGCCGGATGACTCCTGTTGTCCACGAGCTCCGCTACAATCTGTTCATGCTGTACCTCGACCTGGGGGAACTGGAGCATGTTTTCGAAGGCCACCGCCTGTGGTCCGTCGAGCGCTTCAACTGGGCCACTTTTCGGCGCTCGGATCACATGCGCCGTCCGGGGCCTCTGGACAGGGCAGTGCGGGAGGAGGTCGAGCAGCAGCTGGGGTTTCGGCCGGCCGGTCCCGTGCGCATTCTGACCCATTTGCGTTACCTGGGGTACTGCTTCAATCCCATCAGCATTTACTATTGCTACGGTGACAACGATAAGACCCTCGAAGCCATCGTGGCTGAGGTCCACAACACACCCTGGGGCGAGGAATACGTCCGGGCCCTGGATGTGCGGGGCGGACCGGAGGATGGTCCATGGTACGTGCATGAACAGGACAAGGAGTTCCACGTTTCACCGTTCATGCCCATGGACATCCACTATCGGTGGCGCTTTTCGGCCCCGGGCAGTGCCCTGGCCGTTCAGATGGAAAATGAGCACAGGGGACGAAAGCTCTTTGAAGCACGGTTGCTCCTGGAACGACGCCCCATGACCAGGACCACCCTGACGCGCGCCCTGCTCCGATGGCCCATCATGACAGGAAAGGTGATTGGAGCCATTTACTGGCAGGCCCTGCATCTCCTTTACAAAGGCGTGCCCTTTCATCCCCACCCCGTCGAACTCAATACTCCTGGAGGTTGAAAGGCTTTATTTTCACGCGGAGGCGCAGAGGACGCAGAGACTTATGCCAAAGACCTTTCCACGCGCCCTCCGCGCCTCCGCGTGAGTCGAGAAAGGAAACTTTTCACGCTAAACGATTAGATCCAGGCAGGGACGATGGCACCATGACCACCCGCGAAAGAGCACAGTATAACTATGAAAATACCGACCTGTCGAGAATCGGGCTTCTGACGTCACTGGCACGTCTCGAGGTCATCAAAGCCCTCTCGACCATCTCCTCCGGTGTTCTATCGTTGCAGGATGGAGACGGCCGCCGGGAATGGGCGGGTACGGGTACAGGCTCGGACTTGTCCGCTCATGTGCGCGTCCACGACCCCGCTTTTTACCTTCGGGTGTTGCTGGGAGGGACCATCGGGGCCGGGGAAGCCTACATGGACGGCCTTTGGGACTGTGACGATCTGACCGGCCTGGTGCGCATCATGGTGCGCAGCCAGGGGTCTCAAGACCGGCTCGAAGGTGGTCTGGCCCGAATCGCCGCTTCCTTGCAGCGCTTCCTGCACCGCCTCAACGACAACACACGCAGGGGCAGCCGGCGGAACATTGCCGCCCATTACGATCTGGGAAACGATTTTTACCGGCTTTTCCTCGACCCGACGATGACCTATTCCTGCGGCATTTTCGAGCATCCCCGTGCCACCATGGAGGATGCGTCACTGGCAAAGCTCGATCGCATTTGCCGCAAGCTCCACCTGAAGGATGACATGCGCGTGCTTGAAATCGGCGGCGGATGGGGTGGCTTCGCCATTCATGCCGCCCGGAACTATGGGTGCCATGTCACCACCACGACCCTGTCTTCGCAGCAGCACGCTTTTATGCTGAAAAGCATTCGGGAGGCCGGGCTGGAAGACCGGATCACCCTGCTGCAGAGGGACTACCGGGACC
>DAIQOB010000111.1:0-7945 GCA_036788075.1 Syntrophobacteraceae bacterium | reverse complement strand
ACAGGCTCAGGGCGAACGGTTTGTTTTGTTAGAAAACTTTTGCTAAGGTACTTAGAATCTCTCTTGGATTCCCATGGGATCCTTGAATTCCAGCGACGGATCGAACTTCAGCTTTTTCTCACCCCGATCGTCCAGGTACTTCTTGAGCTCCAAGTCCACTTTGATGGGGACATCCACATCCACTTTGGCCAGGAGTTGCCGCAGGTAGCCTTCAGCCTTGGTGGCGAAGGCAATGGAGTCACCCAGAATGCGCAGGCCTTCCGGTGGATTGTGGAAGCCGACGGAATTTTCCGCCCCCATGAACAGCTGACGGTAGAAGGCTTCTTCATAAAAGTCTTTCGCCTTGGCGTAGAGCTCTTCGTCGATCTGCTTCCCGGATTCTTTAACCTTATGGACGACTTCAAACAACTTGGCGGTGGTGGCCGTGGCATAGCCCGCGCGGTTCATGAGGGAGACTGTCCGATCCTGGATGGAGAAGACACGCTCCTTCAACCAGTCGGAGCTTTCGGCATGGCATTGTCTACAGGCCTTCATGTCTGCCTGGATGGGGCTCATGACACGGTGATCTGAAATCTTCTTGACCCCGACGACACTGTAAGGCATGTGGCAATCTGCACAGGAAGCGCCGGCCTTGTAATGCACACTGTTGTTGGTCCAGAACTCGAATTCGGGGTGGCGGATAAAGGCCAACTTGAAACCGGTGACGTTCTGCTTCCATTCCTTGACCGTCTGGTCGGTCCGAAGCTGCTGAATGATGTTTTCGATGGTGATGGCTCCCCATTTGCTTTTCTGCCAGGGGAAGTAGAGGCCAACGGACTTGCCTTCGGCATCCTTTGGAATGGCGTACGTGACGTGGCATTGTCCGCAGACGGCGGAGCGCATCTGCTGTCGTGTCAGGGTGGCCGGGTCGGTGCCGATGACTTTGAAGGCTTCCAGCAGGGTGAATCCGCGCGAAATCCTGAGGCTCATGTCCTTGTTGTCGTGGCAGTCGATGCAGGCCACCCCAAGGGTTCGATTGGGCTCAGGGATCTTGTCGAGGACTTCCTTGAAAGGCTTTCGGAAATAGTCTGTACCCAACTCCTTATGAAGGGAAGGCGCGTAGGGCGTTTTGCAGCTCAGGCAGACACCGCCGGATTTGAGGCGGGAGGCATCGATTTCCAGTTGGTCCCGAATCATGTATGCATGGCCCCTGGGCTCGTTGTACTCCACGCCGAAGCCCCAGCCGTTGAACAAAAGTGCCATGTAAGGGAACTGGGACAGCTTGTCCACCGTAATCCGACCGCTCCCGACCATGCCCCTCTTGTATCTGCTCCTGTCCGCACTCACGGGCTCTTCCGTCTTCTTCCACGACTCGTACTCTTCGGGATAGGCTTTTCCCCAGATCGCCGGGTTGATCTCACCATCCGGGATCGTAACAGGCTGCACCGCCACCGGCTTGGGTTTCTCACAGCCTCCAAGTCCCATCGCCAGGGCTACCCCAAGGCAAACAGCCAGCATGCTTTTTCCCCGCAACATCTCCAACTCCTCTTTGTCTACGTATGTAATGGATTAGAACACTGCGACCTAATTCGTGATGCGGACGCCGGCCAGGTTGTGCTGGAGCCAGCGATGGCATTCCCAGCAATTACGCTCCTGGTCAATCATCTCGACACGGGCTTCGTGGCAGCGGATGCAGTTGGACTGCACAACCCGTTGTTGACGGTTGGAGATCTCGATGATTTCCGGCGCCTGCCCCGAATAAAAAACGATCATGTCCTTCATGCCGTCGATGGATTTCCAGACATAATACACGCCCATGTTTTCATGAGGGAGATGGCAGTCGACGCATTGGATGGTGCGGTGTGCCCCCACATGAATCCATGCCTCATACTGGGACTGCATGACATGGCAGGAGGAGCAGAAGAGCGGAGTCTCCGTTTTGGCCAGCAACTGAGGAGGACCAAAGCTCACGAACAGCCCTCCCGCAACAGCCAGCACGAATATCCCCCCCAGGATCTTCCATCTGTTGTTTTTCCATGCACCCATGAATCGGAACCTCATCAGGAACGTTTTTGCCGAAGGGCGTTTTGAGGATGGAGCCTATTAGTGATACTAATTCTGAATGTCGCCATCCTAGGAAGTTTTCCCTGAGATGTCAAAGATAAAAACGCAAGCAGCGCTGTCTTGGACAGGGGAAAACAGGCTCACCGCGCGAGGTATTCCTCAGGAATTTCATCGAGAAACCGGCTCTCAACGGCTGCCTCCCCTCTGCGTGTCAGGGCGGCCGTCAGGTAGAGAAAGTCCGAAGCACGAGTCATGGCCACATACATGAGGCGCCGCTCCTCCTCGATGCCCTCGTCGTGCTTCACCGCGTCCTTCGGATCGAAGGATCGCCCGTGAGGCAGAATGTTCTCTTCGAGGGCCACCACAAATACCACCTTGAATTCCAACCCCTTGGCCGCATGGATGGTGGAAAGGCGGATGCCGTGCTTCTTGTCCGCTGCATCCTGATCGTCCCGGATGAGGGCGGCGTCTTCCAGGTAGTCCGCGATGCTGTCCTTTTGAGACGCATCGTAGATCATCTGCTTGATGTTCTCCATGCGGCTCACCACGTCTTCTTCATTTTCCGCAATGGACTGAATATATTCGCCATAATCCATTTCCATGACGACTTTCCTCAAGGCCGTGTCGGGCCGCTCCCGGCCGATGGCTTCGACGAACGCCAGCAGCTTGTCCAGTTCGGCTGCAGCCTTCCTGGGCAGAAGGTTCTCTCGCACCGCCTTGCGGCACGCATCCTGGAGTGACATGTCCCGCTCCCTGCCCGCGAAGATCTTTTTGAGGGCTCCCGGTCCGATGCCGCGTTTGGGAACATTGATGATGCGCTCGAAGGAGACGTCGTCCCGTGGATTGACGGCGCAGATGAGGTAGGCATTCAGGTCTTGAACCTCCCTGCGCTGGAAAAATCCCTGGGCCCCCACCATGGTATAAGGGAGCCGTTGGGCGCGCAGCGCCCGTTCAAAGGGGAGGGAGGTGAATTTTGTCCGATAGAGAATGGCGATCTCTTCCAGGGGGATTTTCTTGTAGCTCGCATATTCCCAGCACGTTCTGGCAACCCAGAGGGCTTCGGCTTCTTCGGTCGGGAGAATCTTGATGTGCACGGGGTCGCCCCGGCGCGTGCTGAAACAAGTCTTTTCCATGCGCTGAACGTTATGAGCAATCAGCGCATCGGATGCCGCGACTATCTCGGCCGTGGAACGGTAATTTTCCTCCAGCTTGAAGACGCGGGCATTGTTGTACTTTTGGGGAAAATGGATGAAATGGAACGGGTCGGCGCCCCTGAACTTGTAAATACTCTGGTAGTCGTCTCCCACAACGGTGAGATTGCCGTCCCTCAGGAGCATATCGATGATCTGGTTCTGAATGTCGTTGGAATCCTGGAACTCGTCGATGAGAATATAGTCGAAGGCCTCCTGGTACTGTTTTCGGATGTCGGGAAATTTCTGCATGAGGTCCCGCGTGAGGAGGAGGATGTCGTCGAAGTCTACGGAATTGTTCTGTTCCAGCAGTTCGTTATACTTGCGGTAGATTTCCAGCTTGCGCGGCAGCTTCCCGTGGATATTGAGAAATTTCTGAGGGTCTCCCGAGTTCTTGGCATGAGAGATCATGCTGCCCGCTCCGTAGAGAAATTTCTTGTCCAGGTTCAAGTCGGCGAGGACTTTCTTGAGGTGACTTTTCTGCTGGGAATCGTCGTGGATCAGGAGGGGCTTCTGGTACCCCAGGAGGTCGCAGTGGACTTTGAGGATTCTAAAACAAGCGCTGTGAAAGGTTCTGACCCAGGGAAAATCCCCGGCCGGCCGTTGAGTGGCACGCTGCAGCCTGCTCTTCATCTCAGCAGCAGCCTTGTTGGTGAATGTGATGGCCAGGATCCTTTCAGGCTGATATCCCAGGTCATTCACCAGGTGAGCGATTTTATGGGTGAGGGTTCGAGTTTTTCCACTGCCTGCCCCGGCGGTAACAATGGTGGGGCTGGCAACATAACAGACGGCCGCCTGTTGAGGCGGTGAAAGGTGCTCCAAGGCCATGAACTTCGCTCCTGATTCATCATGCTGTTGAAAGAGATTCTTCCGGCGGCGGAACAATATTCTATGGGGGCAGGGCTTACAAGGTCTATATGGCACGGTTTTCCAACGTGTCGTCGCGCATCGAGGCTTCATTCCACCCGGTGCGCACATATTTGATCCCGTTTTCGCCATTTCATAGGAAACGACCGTCGCTTTTTACACTTTTGGAGGTTGAAAAATTTCAGTTTCACACGGAGACGCAGAAGGCGCAGAAGCCTATTTGCACTTGCTTTTCGCAGGTCTCGCCGCATCTCTCGGTGAGTCAAGAAAGGCAACTTTTCGATCTGGACAAGTATAATTGCCCACTCGAAGTGTAACCAGGTTGATGCAGGAAGGTCTCTCTGATATTATTTTTGTGTCTGCAGCAAATGAATGCAGATGGTGACGATTCATACACAACGATGTCGAAAAGGGAAGGTGTGCGATCATGATGGAACTGCAGACCCAAGCAGAAAAAAACGTGCTGCTTCAGATCCAGAACAGCAAGAAGCCTCATCAAACCGTGTCCCTGGTCTATGATAAGGAAAAAGGGCAGTTCATAACGGACGGTCTCAAAGACCTCTTCAGCGTGAAGGAGATCACCATCGATTCCCCTGACGTTCTTGGTTCACTGGAGGAATACGCCATGGTCCTTTCCTTTCTGCTGGAGAGCATCTCCACGGCCCAGGACCTGAACCTCCCCTTTGGGTATCATGACCAGTTTGAATTTCAAGGAGTGAAATACTCCGTTTACCAGGAAGGCGAGTACCGTCATTTGAAACGCCTGGCATGACACAGTCCTCGTCCGCGCGGGCACAAACCAATACGTCCCGAACCGCCGCTCGTCATTCCCGCCGTGGAGCTCGCTGGAATGACGAAAAGTGCGATTTATTCAAATCCTGACCGTCACATTCCCCCCATTTTTCCGAAGCTCAGACATCCAAAGGCGCAAAGCCGCGGCGCAGCGTATTCTCCGCAACATTTCGGGGAACCATGAATTGAAGCAGATAATCCGGTCCTCCCGTCTTGGACCCCATTCCCGACAGCTTGAAACCGCCGAAGGGATGGCGTCCGACAATCGCTCCGGTGCAGCCCCTGTTGATATAGAGATTGCCTGTGCGAAATTCCCGCGTTGCATGGGCAATATTTGCGGGGCTCCTGGAAAAAACAGCGCCTGTCAGGGCATATGAGGTATCGTTGGCCAGGGTCAGGGCTTCCTGGAAGTCCCGGGCTTTCATGACGGCAAGAACAGGACCGAAAATTTCCTCCCGGGCCAGTCGATGTTCAGGGAGAATGCCCGTGAAAATGGCCAAAGACGTAAAATGGCCTCCGTTCACGGGGATAGGGCGCTCCAGAAGCAAGGTTCCTTCCCGTTTTCCGATCTCTATGTACTCCATGATTTTCCTCTGTGCCGATGCGTCAATGACCGCCCCGACGACATTTTCGGGATTTTCGGGCGATCCCAGGTTAAGGCTTTCCGCTGCCGCTTTGAGCCGATCCACAAACCGTTCGTAATTTTCTTCGAGGACAATGAGCCGGGAACATGCCGAGCACTTTTGCCCCTGGTAGCCAAAGGCTGAATGGAGAACGTGCACAACGGCCTCGTCCAGGTCCGCATCCGAATCCAGGATGATGGCGTTTTTACCACCCATCTCGGTAATGACCTGTTTGACGGCACCGGCTCGAGGGTCGCTTCGTGCAGCATGCTCCACAATGCCCAGCCCCACTTCCTTGCTCCCTGTGAAGGCGATGAGAGCCACGTCGGGATGCGTCACCAGTCTGTCGCCCACGAGCTCCCCCGGACCGGGCAGGAAGTTCAGCACCCCCGCCGGCAGACCCGCCTCCTCGAAAATTTTGGAAACCATGGACCCGATGACCGGTGACTGAGAAGCCGGTTTGTATACGACGGTGTTCCCCGTCACGATGGCCGCCGAGACCATTCCCATGGAAATGGCCAGGGGAAAATTCCACGGCGCTATGACGACAGCCGTCCCACGAGGCTCATAGAAGAGCTGGCTGATCTCCCCCGGTACATCTCCCATGCGCCGGGGGATGCTCAAGCGCAGCATGTCCCGCCCGTAGTATTCCAGAAAGTCGATGGCCTCACAGACATCGGCGTCCGCCTCACTCCGTGCTTTACCGACTTCATAGACCTGGAGGGCCGCAAGCTCGTAGCGCATCCTGCGGGCAACCTGAGCCGCCTTGAAAAGGTATTCGGCACGGGATTCCGGGTCGGTGTCCCGCCAACCGGGGAATGCACGCGTTGCCGCCAGCACTGCGTTTTCAGCGTCTGCTTCACCGCCGGATGCAACAATACCTACGATTTCATGAGTTGCATTGGGATTGGTGGAGCGGATTTCCTTCTCAGTGAAGACCGGCCTGCCTTCCACGACGAGAGGAACCTTGAACGGAAACTGCCCGCGGACACTCGTCAGAGCTGCTTCGAAACGGGTCCTGGTTTCGGCCTGGCTCCAATCCAACAGGGGCTCGTTTTGGAAGGGACGACGCTGCGAGCCATCGCGAGACTTCGATGCCTCGGGCGAAGCCGTGGAAAGGTCTTTCAGGATATCCAATGGATTGCGCAGAAGCTCCTCACGCGACAGGTGCTGTGCAAAACTCTGGCGCAGGAATGATTCGTTGGCGGTGTTTTCCAGTAGTCGGCGAACCAGGTAGGACATTCCCTGGATCATGTCCCCCACGGGAGTGTAGAGCCGCACAGGAAGGCCCGCCTTGTTGAGGGCGTTGCGCACGGGCTCTCCCATACCATAGAGTACCTGGTATTCCACCCGGTCCGGGGGCGTGTTCAGCGCCTTGGCCGTCTCCATGACGCAGGCTATGGACCGGATGTTGTGGGAAGCACAGGCCAGGCGTACCCATGGGTGATTCTCGAGAATGGTGCGGGCGAGCTTTTCAAAATTGGCGTCGGTCTCCTGTTTACGCGTGAAAACGGGGACGGGCCAGTTGTTCTGGCGGGCGTGGATGACCTCAGAATCCCAGTAGGCCCCTTTCACGAGGCGTACCGTGAAGGGGACGTTTCGTTTCCTGGCCCAACCAATGAGGTCGTCCAGGTCGGAGCCGCTGTCACGCAGGTACGCCTGGATGACAATTCCCGTGTGGGGATAGTCACGGAGCTCCGGCTCCTCCATGAGGCTCCTGTAGAGGGACAGCGTCAAATTCTTGATGGCCCGGTGCTCCATGTCAAGGTATACAAACGCCCCTGTCTGCATGGCCTTGCGGAGCAGCGGCCGAAGCCGCTCCTTGGCCCGATCGATGGAGTGGTTGAAAGCAACCGGGTCCATTTGTGAATACATGGCCGAAGCCTTGACGGAAACGTTGACCATGGGAGCATATCCCCAATCCCCGCTCGAGGCCTCGCCGCCCAACGGAGCCCATCCTCTTTGAGCACCGTCCAGGATGTCCAAAAGCTCCAGGTACCGCTCCAGATAGGCGTCGGCCTCTACTTCGGAGACGACGGCCTCGCCCAGGAGATCCACCGTGAAAGCCATCCCCTGGGAGCGCAACCGCTCGAGCTTTTTGAGAGCGTCCTGAGCGCTGGAGCCTACGATGAACTGCCCGGCCATGGATGAAATGTTTCCCGCGACCGTCCTGGCAATCATTCTAGCGGTGAGGGAGGACGGCGAAACGAACTTCATTCCCCACTGCAGGGTCGATGGAAGGTTCAGGTCGGGGCGCGAGAAGTACTCTTGAAGATGGCCGGCGATGGACTCGGTGCGGGTTAGATAGGGAAAAACATCCACAAACCGGAACATCTGGATCTTGAAGGCCTCATCCCGCATGCACCATTCCATCATTTTCCCCATCCAGTAGTCTTTTCTGAACACAGAGGGGGATTCACCTTCCATCAG
>DAIQOB010000110.1:0-7952 GCA_036788075.1 Syntrophobacteraceae bacterium | reverse complement strand
TATGGCTTCTGCCATGCCTTCCAGGTCGAGGGTGAAGTCTTCCCGGACAGCCACCGTCTTCAGCACGCCTCCATGGTTGTCGGCATAGAAGGAATATTCCACGAAATAAGGCGTTGGAGAGAGGATCTCGTCCCCCGGATCCAGGAGCGATTTAAAGACAATGTTGAGAGCGCCCGCTGCGCCGCAGGTGACGATGAGGTGCTGAGGCTCGATGGCAACGCTGTATTCGCCGGACAGATACGCAGACAGGGCGGAGCGCGTCCCGAGGAGTCCCGCATTGGGCATATACGCGTGCAGGCTAGGCTCATCCTTGTTCAAAATTTCCAGGAGCTTCTGCTTGACGACTTCGGGCGCCGGCACATTGGGATTGCCCAGGCTGAAATCAAACACTTTGTCTTCGCCGTGGATCTTTTTGAGTCGGGCGCCTTCTTCAAACATCTTACGGATCCAGGACCCGCTCTCCATAAACTGGAGCATTTTCTTCGCCACCGCCATTTCCGTTCCTCCATAGCCTCATTGAATTTTTATAGAGCCTGCCAGGCTTTCGCTCATTGACTGAAGGGCCCATCAGCCCTTTAAAATACTATATGTGAGAGTACTCTTCCGATGCAAGCACTAAGAACCTTCAGAACTGCAGCCGCTGGGGGGAGTAAATCGATGTACACGGATTTTCAACGGGTGCGGTGAGCGGCTGAAAAATCAGCCTGGAGAGATTTCATGCCTATTGCAACTGATTTCATTTCATGTAAAATTGGAAATGTTGATCATTCTTTCACGTTCATATAGAATATTCCTTTGCGCGCTGTTCCTGCAGTCGACAGAATTTGTGATTTCCAGGGAGAAATTTCCTTTGAGTCCAAAGATTTACACACTGTCAGCATCGTATCAACAGACATACCTAAAATCTGGTTTTCAAGCCTTTGGCACTATGGGTTATTGGAATGCGAGAGTTTGAATGAGGGTCAGGCCGGGTTTGAAGGAACCGCCTTTCGCCTCGAAATCAACTTTGCTCGGGAGGAACTATGACGACCAAAGAGCTAGGCAGTAGCACCATCGGTTCGGTCCTGGTCATCGGTGGAGGAATCGCCGGAATGCAAGCGGCCCTGGACCTGGCCAATTCAGGTTATTACGTGCATCTTCTGGAAAAAGGTCCGGCCATTGGCGGCGGCATGTCCCAACTGGATAAAACTTTTCCCACCAACGAATGCGCCATGTGAATCATCTCCCCCAAGCTGGTCGAGGTCGGCCGGCACCTTAACATCAACCTTCTCACAAATTCCCAGTTGGAAAGCCTCGGCGGTGAAGAGGGCAATTTTCAAGTGAAAGTTCTCCAGAAGCCCCGGTATGTGGATCTGGACAAATGTATCTCCTGTGGAGCCTGCGCTGAAAAGTGCCCCACAGTTGTCATCGATGCCTACAATGCGGGACTCGGGAAACGCAAAGCCATTTTCAAATATTATGCACAGGCCATCCCCTCGGGTTATGCCATCGATGCTGAAAACTGCCGCCAGTTGGGACAGGGCAAGAAGTGCGGGATATGCGCCAAAATCTGCCCTGCCGATGCTGTCAATTATGATCAGAAAGAGCAGGTTCTGGATTTGAACGTCGGCGCCGTGATTCTCGCCACGGGATTTCAGGCCTTCGACCCCAGCTCATTTGACACATATTCTTACGCGAACCACCCCAATGTGGTGACGGCCATGGAATTCGAGCGCCTCCTGAGTGCCGGAGGCCCGACCGCGGGTCATCTCATGCGGCCTTCCGAAATGTCTTTGAAGGACGAGATCGCCGCCGCGGAAAAAGAACTGCAGAAGGCGGAACGGCAGGCCAAACAGCAGGAGGAAAAAGAGGGCAAGCCCGTTCCCGAAAGCCAGGAAAAGCTGCAGCTCCTGCAGTCCCAGCTGGATGCCTTGAGCGCCAAAATGGCGGGTGCCCATGAGCCCAAGAAGATCGCATGGCTCCAGTGCGTGGGGTCCAGGGACATCAACCACTGCGACAACGGCTACTGTTCCGGTGTCTGCTGCATGTACGCCATCAAGGAAGCCGTCATTGCCCGGGAGCACGCGAAAGGCGACCTGGACGCGGCCATTTTCTACATGGACATGCGGACCTACGGGAAGGAATTCGAACAGTACTACACACGGGCTAAAGACAACGGTGTGCGGTTCATTCGCTCCCGCGTTCACAGCATCGACCCGGTGGGCGACACAGGGAATCTCCGCATCACTTTTGCCAGCGAAACCGGAACCATGATGGAAGAAGAGTTCGACATGGTGGTACTCTCGGTGGGATTGGAATCCTCCCCCGAAGTGCGGGCGCTTGCTGAAAAGCTCCAGGTCGAGCTCGATCATTACCATTTTGCAGCGACGAACAGCTTCACACCGGTGGCGACTTCCCGCCCCGGCGTCTATGCCTGCGGCGTTCTGCAGGGTCCCAAAGATATCCCCCTGGCGGTGATGGAGGCTTCGGCGGCGGCGGGCGCCGCGGCGAGCCGTCTGGCATCCGCTCGCAACACCCTGGTGAAGGAAAAGACCTTCCCGCAGGAACGTGACGTCAGCGCGGAACCGCCGCGCATCGGCGTTTTCGTGTGCAACTGCGGTGTCAACATTTCCAGCGTGGTGCGGGTTCCGGAAGTAGTGGAATATGCCAAATCCCTTCCCAACGTCGTCTATGTGCAGGAAAACCTTTTCTCCTGCTCCCAGGACGCTCAGGACAAGCTGGTGAAGGTCATCGAGGAACAGAACCTCAACCGGGTCGTGGTGGCCGCATGCTCACCCCGTACTCACGAGCCCCTGTTCCAGGAAACCCTCCGCAACAGCTCCCTCAACAAGTACCTCTTTGAACAGGCCAATATCCGCGACCAGTGCTCGTGGGTGCACGCATCCGAGCCAGGCAAAGCCACAGAGAAAGCCAAGGACCTGGTTCGTATGGGCGTTTCCCGGGCGGCTCTCATCGAACCGCTCCCCATGCCTTCGGTACCCGTGAACCAGTCGGCGCTCGTAGTGGGTGGAGGCATTGCCGGCATGGTAACCGCGCTGACTCTGGCCAAGCAGGGTTTTCAGGCTCACATCGTCGAAGAAAAGGACCGGTTGGGCGGCCACGGCTTGAAAATCCACCGCACCTGGAAAAACGAAGATGTGCCGGCCTTCATCGATGAGCTCACCCGGGAAGTGAACGGCCATCCCTCCATCCAGGTGCACCTGGGCTCCAAGGTGACCCAGGCCGCGGGCTACGTGGGCAACTTCTCGACGACCATCACCTCCAACGGCGAGCAGAAAAACATCGACCATGGCGTCACGATCCTGGCTACGGGAGCCCATTCCATCAAGCCGGAAGAATACCTGTACGGCAAGAATCCACGGGTTTTCCGCTGGCACGAACTGGAAGAGGCGTGGGACACCGACGTCGTGAAGCAGGCTCAGAGTGCGGTTTTCATCCAGTGCGTGGGATCTCGTGAACCCGACCGTCCTCACTGCAGCAGAATCTGCTGCACGTTCTCCGTCCAGAGGGCGGTGGAGCTCAAAGAGCGCAACCCGGAGATGGATGTCTACATCCTCTATCGCGATATCCGCACTTACGGGGAACGGGAGGATCTCTACAAGGAAGCGCGCAAGCGGGGCGTTATTTTCATTCGCTACGACCTGGAGCACAAACCGGTCGTCGAAGAGAATGGGGGCGGTCCACTGCGCGTCACGGTCGTGGACCACATCCTCCGGCGGCCCATCACGCTGACGCCCGACTTCATCACCCTGGCGAGCGCCATCGAGACGCGGGGTGCGGAGGAACTGGGGCAGCTCTTCAAGGTGCCCCTGAGCCAGGACAAGTTCTTCCTGGAAGTCCACATGAAGCTCCGCCCCGTCGACTTTGCCACGGAAGGGCTCTTTGTCTGCGGTCTGGCTCACTACCCCAAGTCCATCGACGAGAGCGTCGCGCAGGCCCAGGCGGCTGCAGCGCGGGCTGCTACGATCCTCTCCCGCAAGAGCATCGAAGTCGAAGGCGTCGTGGCCAACGTGGAAGAGAGCATGTGCCGGGGCTGCGGCAAGTGCGTGGAGGTTTGCCCGTACGGCGCGCCCCAGCTGGTTCAGATCGGCGAGGGGGATGTCAGCGTCTCGCGCATTCAGGAGGCGCTCTGCAAGGGCTGCGGAGCCTGTGCCGTAGCCTGCCCGACGGGAGCTGCCGCCATCCGCCACTTCAATGACCGCGAAGTGCTCAGCATGGTTGAAGCGGCCCTTTGCCAATAAAGACGCTCCGAAGAGGAATGCCCGGGGCGGATGACAGGATGTGTCAACAGCCTCGGGCAGCCTCTCCCAAGAGACCCCTTGCGTAGCTTAGCCACGGAACCTGGTCATAATCTGCGAAAAAAGATGAGGAAGAGACATTATGAGTACGGAGTTTGAACCCAAAATCATTGCCTTTTGCTGCAACTGGTGCGCCTACGCCGGTGCGGACCTGGCAGGTGTCAGTCGACTGCAATATCCTCCCAACATTCGAGTGATTCGAGTCATGTGCTCCGGCCGCGTTTCTCCGGATTTCATCCTCAAGTCCTTTCAAATGGGAGCAGACGGTGTGCTGGTGGCCGGCTGACACATCGGCGACTGTCATTACCTGGACGGTAATGAAAAGGCAGGCCGTATGGTGGAGATGACCCGCGAACTGATGCGCCTCATGGGCATGGACAATGAACGTCTGGAGCTGCAATGGATTTCATCGGCCGAAGGCGGTCGTTTTGCCGAAATAGTCACCTCTTTCACCGATAAGATCAAATCGCTCGGGAAATCCCCCCTTGGAGTCGCAGCATGAACATAGAAGAAGCCGTCAAAAAATATCAGACATTCTATTGTCTCGACTGCGGGGTCTGTACCGGAAGCTGTCCGGTATCACGGGTGCAGCCCAGCTTTTCACCCCGCATAATTGTGGAAAAGGCCTTGCTTGAGCTGGGCGATGAGCTCCTGCACGACCGTGAGCTCTGGTCCTGTCTGACGTGCGGGCGCTGTTTCGAACGTTGTCCAACGAACATCAACTTTCCCGAATTCATGCGTGCCCTGCGGGAAGAAGCCTTCAAAGCCGGTACGACTCCCCTGCTGGCGCACCACGGGATGATGCAGACTATCATGGAGCTCCAGACCCAGGGCATCCATCAGAAGAAGACCGGCTGGGCGCATGAAGCAGGCAAGGTGGCCGAAAAAGGCGACACCTTCTTCTTTGTGGGGTGCATGCCGTATTTTGACGTCATCTTTCGGGACATCGGCGTGGACAGTCTCACCACCAGCCGCCAGGTCATCAAGATCCTCAATGCAGCGGGTATCGAACCTGTGGTCTCCGACGAGGAAGCCTGCTGCGGCCACGACATGCTCTGGAACGGCAAACCGGAAGTCTTTCAGAAGCTGGCTCAGCACAACGTGGACCTGATTCGCCGCTCGGGAGCCAAGCGGGTGGTTTTCAACTGCCCGGAAGGCTATTACACGTTCAAGCACCACTATCCGCAATACGTCGGGGAATTGGACTTCGAGCTCATCCAGTTTTACGACATGGCGGAGCGCCTGGTCTCCGAGGGTGCATTGAAGCTCCGCAACGGGAGCGGGGTCTACACCTATCATGATCCCTGCCGTTTGGGGCGTATGGCCAGAATCTTCGAAGGTCCCCGCAATATCCTCAAGCAGGTTGCCGACAGCCACTTCGTGGAAATGGAACGCAACAGGGAAAATGCGGTGTGCTGTGGAACCAGCGGATGGGCCAACTGCTCCACCGGGTCCAAGCAAATCCAGGTGGAACGTCTGAAGGAAGCCGCAGCAACGGGAGCCGATACGCTCATCACGGCCTGCCCCAAATGCCAGATCCATTTGAGCTGCGCCCTGAGCAACATCGATCTGCCTTTGCAGATCAAAGACCTGACAACCCTTATCGCTGAAACCATGGAGGCATGAGCCCTTGCGGACGGTCTTTGGTGTCTTCCATGATTTGATGAATGGTTCCCAATCCGAAAGAGGTGCATTGTGAGCAACGACGTAATGGTAATCGGCGGAGGAATCGCCGGGATTCAAGCTGCCCTGGACCTGGCCGAAATGGGCATCCAGGTGCATATGGTCGAAAGGCTCCCCAGCATCGGCGGCAAGATGGCGCAGCTGGACAAAACCTTTCCCACCAACGACTGCGCCATCTGAATTCTCTCGCCGAAGCTGCTGGATGTCGGTCGACATCCCCGCATCAATCTCCTTGCCTACAGCGATGTGGAGCAAGTGAGCGGCGAAGTTGGGGCTTTCAAGGCAACCATCCGAAAGAAAGCCCGCTATGTCAATCAAGACCTGTGCACCGGCTGCGGCTCCTGCGCCGAAAAATGCCCCACCATGGTGGTGGACGCCTACAACGCCGGCATGGGGAAGCGCAAGGCCATTTACAAGTATTTTCCCCAGGGGATTCCGTCTGTCTTTACCATCGACGCCCCTGAATGCCGTCAGCTGGGACAAGGAAAGAAATGCGGCGTCTGTGCCAAAGTCTGCCAGGCCAAGGCCATCGATTTCGACCAGAAGGACGCCATCATCGAGATCGAGGCGGGGGCCATCATCCTGGCCACAGGGTATGACGTTTTCGACCCGTCCGTCATCCCCGAGTACGGGTACACAACCATCAACAATGTCGTCACGGCACTCGAATTCGAACGCCTCTTGAGCGCCAGCGGTCCCACGGCGGGGCACCTGGATCGTCCTTCCGACCTTCTCATGGAAAAGGACCTGGAAGAAAGCGAAAAAGAGGTCAAGAAGCTCGCCCGGCAGGTGAAGTCCCTGGAAGATAAGCACGGGAAGACTTCTGCCGACGTTGTGGCGGCGGTGAAAAGCGGGACTTCAGCGGGTGACGACGAGCTCATCCAATGGGCTCAGACGGCGGAAAAGCTCACCGCCCTCGAAGAGCGCGTGGCGACGCTTCAGAAGAAGACCGCAGCCGTTCAAACGGCCAAGAAGCTCGCTTTCATCCAGTGCGTGGGATCGCGCGACTTCAGGTTCAATCGTTTCTGCTCTTCCTATTGCTGCATGCATTCCGTGAAAGAGGCCATGATCGCCAACGAGCACGACAATGCGGTCACATCTTCCATCTTCTGCATGGACCTCCGGGCAGTCGGGCGAGGCTTCGAGGAATACAAACTCCGCGGCGGCAAGCAGGCCAATATCAAGTATGTGCGGGGACGCGTCGCGGAAATCACCGAGGATGAAGCGAACAACCCCATTGTCTGGTATGAGTCCACCACGACCCAGAAGGTCGAGCATGAAACCTTCGATATGGTGGTCCTTGCCACCGCCTGTGTTCCTACGGAAGGGACCGCGAAGGTTGCGGAGCTCTTCGGCGTGGAGCTTGAAACGAACGGATTTTTTAAAACACATCCCCTGGCTCCTTTGAACACAACGCGACCCGGCATCTTCACCTGCGGCTGCGCCCAGGGGCCCATGGATATTCCCGAGTCAGTGGCTCAGGCGAGCAGCGCTGCGGCCCGGGCGGCCGAGGTCGTTGCCCCGCCGGCAACCGTCGCGAAGCAGAAAGCGGTGGGATAATCTCGAAATGCAAGCGGCAAGCGGAGGAGGGCCGGACCCTGAGCGGCCTTCCCTCCTCCCGGCTTCTGGCCTTTCACTTCATCATGAGGTGCTCAATTGGCTGATAAAATTCGCATCGGAGTCTTTGTTTGCGACTGCGGCAGCAACATCGCCGGCTATCTGGACGTGAAGGAGCTGGCTGAATACGCCAAGACCCTGCCAAATGTCGTGTACGTCAAAGAAAACCTTTATACCTGTTCTGAATCCGGCATCAACGAAATCAAGGATGCCATCGGCAAGGAAAATTTGAATCGCGTCGTGGTGGCTTCGTGCACACCCCGTACCCACGAGCCTCTTTTCCGCGGGACGTGCGGTGAGGGTGGGCTCAATCCGTATCTCTTTGAAATGGTGAACATTCGGGACCAATGTTCC
>DAIQOB010000109.1:0-7954 GCA_036788075.1 Syntrophobacteraceae bacterium | reverse complement strand
GAATACCAGAGGGCGAACTTGAGCCCAAACGTCACGGGCTCGGCGTGGATCCCATGGGAGCGCCCTATCATGACGGTATTCTTCTGCTCGTGGGCCCTTCGCTTCAGGACCGCCAGGAGCTTGTCCAGGTCCTCCAGAAGCAGGTCGGCCGATTGTGTCAGCAGCAGGGCCAGGGAGGTGTCGAGGACATCCGAAGACGTGAGCCCCTCATGGATGTGCCGCGAGGCCGGCCCCACGTGCTCGGCCACGCTGGTGAGAAAGGCGATGACGTCATGGTGGGTTTCCTGTTCGATCTCCTCGATCCGCCGGACGTCGAAGTCGGCTTTCTCCAGGATCACCTTCAGATCATCCGCAGGAATGGCCCCTGCTTCTGCAAGGGCTTCACAAACGGCGATTTCCACTTCCAGCCATTTTCGATACCTGTTTTCCGTTGTCCAGATCTGCCCCATTTCGGGGCGTGTATAGCGATCAATCATGTGGAATCTCCCTGTCAACAAGGGCTCGGTTGCAATATCCAAAGCCTCGGGTCATTCGTCTGTCGTGTCCTTCAAGAGCTGGTCCATTGCCTGGTTGGAGCCGAGCAGGATCATCACATCATTGTCTTTAACGATGTAGTCGCCTCTGGGTATGAAGGTCAATTCCTTTTCCACGCCGCTCCGGATGGCGATGACCTGCACGCCGTACCGATTGATCAAGTCCAGTTCCCGCAAAGCTTTGCCGCTGATCTTCCTGGGGTGGATCAATTCAAAAATGCCATAGTCTTGAATGGATGGAAGGTATTCAAGCATGTTGGGGTTCTGAATCCTGCGGGCCAGGGAATGGGCCAGATCTTTTTCGGGAAAGAGGATCTCGTTGGCTCCGATGCGCGACAGGATCTGCCCGTGGGCTTCGCTGAGGGCCTTGGCAATGACCCGTTTGATTCCCATTTCCTTCAGATGAAACGTCGTAATGATGCTGGCCAGCATGTTTGTTCCGATGGCCACCACGGCAAGGTCCACCTGCCCTATTCCAAGGGCCATGAGTGTGTCCTTGTCGGTGGAATCGGCGACAACGGCCTCGCTGATTTCGTTTTTTACCTTTTGAACGATCTCAGGTTGAACATCGAGTCCAATGACGTCAAAGCCCTTGGAATAGAGCTCCCGCCCCAGGTAGTAACCGAAATTGCCGAGTCCGATGATGGCGATCTGGCGCATGTTGTTCCACCTCAACCGATCATGATGGGTTCTTGGGCGTAGTAGAATTTCCCCTTGCTCTCCTCTGCCTGAATGGCCATGGCGATGACCAGGGGCCCCAGGCGGCCGGTGAACATGATGAGGACGAGGATAAATTTGCTCCAGGTGTTGAGCTTCGGTGTGATCCCCAGGCTCAGCCCCACCGTTCCAAAGGCGGAAGTGGTTTCAAAGAGGAGTTCCATGAACTGCCCGGAGGTCTGATGAAACGGAACGTTTCCCGTCTCGGAGATGAGCATGGCTGCCGTAGCGATTAGGACGATGATAATGGAAATGGCAAAGGTCCCATAGGCTCGATTGATGGTATTGGGTGCGATGGACCGTTTGAAGGCGTGTACGTGATCGGACGATCCTTTTAACCTCGCGCGGCTCAAAACGAGGAGCACCCCCAGGGTGCTGGTTTTGATGCCGCCTCCCGTCGATCCCGGGGATGCGCCGATGAACATCAGCATGATCGTGCCCAAGAGAGTGATATTGTTCATGGAGGCATAATCCAGGGTGTTGAATCCAGCCGTGCGGGGTGTCACCGACTGGAAACAGGACGCCAGCAGCTTTGTGGAAAACGGCAGCCCGGCCAGGGTGGTGGACCACTCACTGAGGAGGAAAAAGATCGTTCCTCCCAGGAGGAGCATGGACGTCATGGAAAGAACGATTTTGGTATGCAGGGAAAGCCCATTCCAGAAATGTTGCCTGGACGTGCGTGTCTCAACAGCGCGAGCGAGTTCATGCATCACCATGAAGCCGAGACCACCGAATACAATGAGCCCGATGATTGTCAGGTTGACGAGAGCGTCATCTCGATAGCCCATGAAGTTGTCGCTGTAAAGGCTCAAGCCCGCGTTGCAGAAGGCGCTGACGGAATGAAAAATCGCGTGATACCAGGCGGTGGAGGCATCGTATTGTTGGTGAAAGCGCGAATAGAGCAGGAAGGCCCCCGCAGCTTCGAAAGAAAGGGTGAAGAGGACGACACGCCTCAAAAGCACATGTAGATCCGCCTGCGGACTGTGAGCAAATATGTCCTGGACGACAAAGCGGGAACGAAAGGAAATGGATCGGCCCAGGAGGAGCAGGAGAACCGTTGAAAAGGTCATGATTCCCAACCCTCCCATCTGGATGAGGATCAACAGGGCCGTTTGCCCAGCCCCGGAAAGGTCCTTTCCCACATCGATGACTGCCAGACCCGTGACACATACGGCGGAGGTCACCATGAAGAGCGCATCAATGAGGGGCAGATGCCCGCCGTGCCGCAAGGGAATGATCTCCAGCGCCAGTGTTCCTACGATAATCAGTGACAGAAACCCCAAAATCGGATAAATGGATGGCGACAGATGCCCCGGAATTCGCATAAAAATAGTTCCTTCCCGCTCGATGAACCCGGGCACTCCTATACCATAGCCGCCGGTATTTGCCAAGTCAGGCCGAAGAGATGCCGCGAGCCATCCTTTTGGCCTCCAGTCTCAACCTAGGATCACGGCCGTCATTTGCTGGAGCCCTGTGGAGAAATTTCATGCCCCTGCTCGGAGCGCACATGTCCATCGCCGGCGGGCTGCACCTGGCCTTCCGCCGGATTATGGAGGTACAGGGAGAGGCGCTGCAGATATTCACCCGGAACGAACGGCAATGGCAGGTTCCCCCCCTGTCCGAAGAGGCTGCCAGGCTCTTTCATGAACGGCACCGGGAAACCGGGTATATGCCGGTTGCCGCCCACGATTCCTATCTCATCAACCTGGCAGCCGTCGATCCGACTACGCTGGAAAAATCCGTTGCCGGCTTTGCTGCAGAGCTGGAGCGTGCAGAGCTCCTCAGGATTCCATACCTCATCACGCATCCTGGCTCCCATGGAGGAATGGGGGTGGAAGAGGGGTTGGAGCATTTCGTACAGAATCTGGACCGAGCCCTGGTCCTTTCGGAATGCTCCAACGTCATGGTGCTTCTGGAAACCACCGCCGGTCAGGGGACGAGCCTCGGATCCCGTTTCGAAGAGCTGGCGGCCATCCTTCGCGCCTCGGACTTCCGGCATCTCTTGGGCATCTGCTACGATACCTGCCATACCTTTGCCGCCGGGTATGATCTTCGCACCCCCGAAGCCTACGCCGCAACCTTTTCCCATTTCGACGAGACCATCGGCCTGGAATACCTGAAATTTTTCCATCTCAATGACAGCAGGAAAGTTTTCGGCTCCCATGTGGATCGTCATGAGCACATCGGCAGGGGAGAAATAGGGTTGGACGCCTTCCGCCTGCTCTTGAACGATCCGCGGTTTTCAGACCATCCCATGGTGCTGGAAACACCCAAGGGAAAGGACCTGAGCGAAGACAGGGAAAACCTGGCCATCCTGAGATCCCTGATAGAGTCCGGCGCCCTCTTCTGACTTGTATCTGCAGCAAATGGTGTTAAATTTGAGTTCCAGGGAAACTGAGTACAGGGGCAAAATGGATTTGACGTTCTGTACAGCCACCGAACCCGTCATTCCGGCTTGACGCATGCCGGAGGGCGGGGTTGTGAATGTTGGGAAATATCTGCTCAGGTGTTGATCTGCTGGAGCAGTCCCTGGGGGACAGTGTATGTTTTGTTTATAGCCTCTATTGCCATCATGCGTTTGCCAAGGAAGCACATGACACAAAGAACATACGAAGATGCTGAAGAAATAAGAATATGCCATGGAGACATCGACTACCAGGGTATCGTCAAACACATCAACGACGGCGTCGTGATCATCAAGGAAGGGAAAATCGTTTTCGCCAATAACGCTTTCTACGAGATCTCCCACACTCAGGCCGACGAGGTCGTTCACTCGGACTTTTCCAAATTCGTGGCCGAGGCGGATCGAGAGAAGGTGATGCGATATTGCACGGAGCGCCTCTTCACGGAAAATTTATCGGACACCATCGAATTCCTCATGCCGCTTAAGAACGGAGAAGCCATCATCGAAATGAAGGTCAGCGTCGTGGAGTGTGGGGGGGCTCCCGCGATCCTCGGCGCCTTGACCGACATCACTGAAAGACGGAAGACCCGTTTCGAGCTGCAGCGCATCAAGGAACGACTCGAGGGCATCATCCACTCCATGACGGAGGTCATCGTTTCGGTGTCTCCCAGGGATTCTTCAATTCTTGCCATCAATCCAGCGGCTGAAGCGCTCTATGGGGTGCCGGTGCGGGATTTCGTCAGCGGCGAGAAGCATATTTTGGGATTCGTTCATCCTGAAGACCTGGAAATGGTCCGCAAATTTTACGAGAATCTGCCTGAGGCGGAATTCGATGAGCTGGAGTACAGGATCATCAGTTCCACCAAGAGAACCAAATGGGTCGTCGATGAAGGGCACGTCGTCTACACCAATAAAGGGCATATTCGCACCATCGATCATGTCATCCGGGACATCACCGAGGAGAAAAAAGCCCTCGACGCCCTGCGCCTGAGCGAAGAAAAATACCGCGACTTTTTTGAATCGACCAGCGATATGGCCTTCACCATCACCCCGGAGGGCGATTTCATTGATATCAATGACGCGGGCCTGAAGCTCCTGGGGATGGAGAGCGTGGAAGAAGCTTATGAAAGCAACGTGCTCAATTTCTATGTGGATGCCTCGGAACGGGAAGAGCTCGTGAAGGAAATCTACGGAAAGGGCCATGTAGAAGGCAAGCGCGTGCGCTTCAAGACCAAAGCGGGTGAAATCATCGAAGTAGCCGTCACTGCGCGGGCCAAAATCGGTGAATCAGGCCGGCATCTCTACCATGAAGGCATCATACACAACGTCACGAAGGCACTGGAGGATGAGCGAAGCCGAGTGCTTCGCAATGCAGCAGGAGGCATGTGTCATCACCTCAACACGCACCTCATGCAACTGCATGGGGCCAACGGCGCCATCGACGAGGAAGCGGAATCGCTGGATGGCCTCATGGAAAAACTGGCGCAGGGAGAAGATCCGCGGAGGATCGCCGAGGAAATGAAGGAGATTGTGAAAGACATCCACCGTTATTCCAAGAGCATCGATGGCGCCTACAAACGCATCTCCGAAGTGACCACGGCTTTCAACAGGGCGTTTCGCTACAAGGAAGAGTCCTATCTGTCGAGCACCATCCTCGATATCTTCAAGGCATGTGGCTACGAGGAGGACGGCCCCAATTGAGCATCACCTTCCGGCCTTGTGTCTCAGTAACTGTCTGAAAATTCTTTTGCTCGTCATTCCGGCAGTCTTTAAGCCGGAATCCAGCCCAGCGAAAAACCTGGATTCCGGCTTAAGAACCGCCGGAATGACGAAACAAGGTGCATGCTCAGAGTTTTTTAGATAGCCTTTAAGGACGGATGTCTATCGTAGGGTATAACCCCGCCAGGTCCCCCTCGGGATAGGGTTGAATGATATTGAAAGAAATGTTCTGAGCGGTTTGTGCGTGTCCCGGATTGTTCTTCTTACGGGAATAATAAGCACCGTTGGCCTCCAGGATATGCTCGATGCGATGCCGGAATGCCTGCACAAACTCTCGCCCATTGCCCTGGAAGATCATGGCGCCGATCACGACTTCTCCTGACGTGCGCGACAGCTTTTCCAGAGAAATGCTGTGGAGAGCCAAGTCCTTCTTGTTGCGGATATAGCCCCATATGAGCTGCCCGGCAGGGATTTCCAAGGGCTCTTCCAGGTCGATGATCGTGTGAGGCATAACGACGCTGCCCCTGCCGATAATCAGAGGGTGATCGGCGCTGCCCCGCAGGAAAGCGTTGAAACCGACGAAAACCCTCCTGCCCAGTTTGGCATGAATGACTTTGCCCCCGTGAGCGGTGATGTTGTACTCTTCCAGTCGGGAATTGATGATGTAGCAATTTTCCTGGGCGTTGGAGCCCCTCCCGAGCCAGGCGTTCTCGAGATAGGCTCTTTGGGCTACCAGGACATTTTCGCTGATGCCTGTGCTTCCCTTGATGACCGAGTAACGGCTGACCGAGGCCCCTTCCGGCACCTCGATGGAATGCTTGGAATCGACCGACTCAAAGGCGGCGATGAAGTCCCGCTTGCGCTCCTGGAGGAAATCCATGAAGACCCCGCTGGGATCCTTTCCCGGCTGATAATCCACATAGCGTCTCAGGTCCTCGGGATGAAAGTGGAAGTTGAAATTGAATGCATTTTCGGCGTGAATCCAGATGCTCCCATCCTCCACGTACCGGTGGCTCACCTCACCCGTCTGAACATAGGAGTATTTTCCGATGACGCAGTCGTGAACCGTTGTGAGATCCACCGTGGCGAAGGGTCCCAGGAAGCTCCCTTCAATGGGGGACCCGTGAATGTTGGCAAACTGGAGGGCGACGGTGTTTTGAATGAGAAACTCTTCGGGACTTTCCGGATCGTGGGAATAATTGTGCACCAGATTTTTTACCAGAAAACTGTCCCGAATACGGATCACTTCATCGTCATGGAGCGGGATGTCCAGACCTCGATAGCGAAACACCTCCCCACGGCTTTTCAGTTCATCGCCGCGAATATCACTCTTATAGAGCAGGGAATTGTCCACGATGCACTTGCCCAGAAAGTAACTGCCGGCCAGACTGGAATGGTTGAAATGGAAATGGAGGGGGTGGTGCAGGGTCAATGCATAAAAGCCATAATACTTGACAAACTTCCCCCAGGGAATCAATCCCCTGACGTAGGGCCCGACATCGAAGGCGGGCTCCCGCAGGTTTACGTTGACGCGATCGATGATGCGATCCAAAAGCCTTTCCAAATTTTTCATTCAGAATCCCCCACCTGTCGAATCGTCTCAATTGTGTCGCCTGACACCAAAAAAAGAAGCATCCGCCGTGGCTCTGGTTCATCATTCCCGCATGAAATGGCTGCGGAAGTGATGAGCAGGGCATGACCGGATGCTTCGGGACAGCCTTTCATCTCATGATCCCTGTCATCAGCTCACAATCCATACCGCCTTCTCTTTTGCCATCTGGATGACTTTATTGCTGACGCGCCCCATGAAAAATTCTTTCACTTTGGACAGTCCCCTTCGGCCGATGACGATGGTATCGATGCCCTCCCGCTCCGCTTCTTCCAGGATAGCACCTGCTCGGCTGGTCACCCCTTTGACAACCTTACGGGTGATCTTGGCCGGGTCGAGCCCCACACGGGTCAAGCGGGCCTGCGCCTCGTCCAGGACAGGCTCCAGAGCCTTTTCCATGGCTGCAAGCTCCTGCTCCTCCTTCTCTTTCCACTCGTTCTCTCTATCCACTCCGATGGACCTCCCGAACACCTGCTGAAACACGTTGAAGCCCCGGATGGCATGAAATAGAGTGACCTGTGCATCGGACCGACCCTCGAGCATGCTTGCCAGATGATCTACGGCCAGCATGGCGCCTTCGGAATTGTCCACGCAGAGGAGAAATTTCTGGCAGTACGGCTTCCCTCCTATCACCCAGATGGGAACCTGGATGATCTTTTCCACCAGCTTCGTGGCAATGCTGCCCAGAACCATATCCTTCAGCTCGCTCACTCCACGGCGGCCCAGGACGACGGCATCGTAGTCCTGAAGGGACTCCGCCACGATATCGCGCGCAATACCAGCCTGCCGCTCGTGGATGTCCACCTTTACCGCATCGGTGGGGAATCCTGCACCCAGCAGGACTTTTCGAGCCTCCTCCATGAACTCCTGGATGAGCTGCTGCTGTTGCTGCTCCCATTCCGTGATGCTGATGAGGCGGTACTGGTAGCCCGGCTCCTTTTCCATATCCCAGAAGGACTCCGGAACCCTGGT
>DAIQOB010000108.1:0-7958 GCA_036788075.1 Syntrophobacteraceae bacterium | reverse complement strand
CTTGTTTTTGGGATCCATTTTCAACAGTTGTTCCAGCTTTTTGGATGCCTCGGGGTAATTTCCGATGCTGGCGTAGAGATCGGCTGCCTGCTTCAAGTGCTTCGTCTCTTTCGGCTGCAGACGGATGAGGTCTTCCAACTCCTTTGCGGCTCCCTTTTTGTCTCCCTGTTTCAGGAGGCCGTACAGGAGATAATTATGGAAGGCCACTGAATCCGGGTTCCGTTCAGTGGCTTCCTGAAAGAGCGACACAATCCCTTTGTAATCCTTTTTTTCGTCGTAAGAAGAGAAGAGGGCATCGTAGTAGGCCGTATTTTTCGAATCCATGAGGGCCAGGGACTTGAGGATTTCATGCTCCCCCTTGTCGTTGCTGGTTTTGCGATAGATATCCAACAGGTACTTCCTGGACTCCACATCTTTGGGATCCTGGGCCGCAATGGCCTGGAATGCGTCCGCGGCTTTATCCCATTTCTTCGCATCGTAATAGAGAACGGCGAGATTGTGCTGGATCGTCCGGTTGTCGGGCTGCATTTCGGCGAGCTTTTCGTAGGCATCCTGGAGGGCGTCCTTGTCGTTCGTTTTTTCCAGGAGAGACACCATACGCAGCAGAGCCGCTTTATTCTGGGGATTCTTTTCCAGTATCTTCCGGTATACATCCAGGGCCCTTCCGGCAGATCCCTTCTTTTCCAGCATCCCTCCCAGCTGCATCCAGCTCTTGAGGTCTCCCGGGTTGGACTGCAGGTACCTTTCCATGGCGGGAATGGCCTTGTCCAGGTTATCGCTCTGTTGGTAGGAAACGACGAGATTGTACAGAACCGTTTGGTCCTTCATACCGGACCGGATGGCGCCCTCGTAATTGGAAGCGGCCTTATCCCAGTTTCGGGCCTGGGTGTGGAGGTCGGCCAGAAAAAGCATTAAAGAGCTCCGAAACGCCGGAGGGATAGTTTTCTGGTGCTTTTCCAGGAACTTCACTGCATCGTCCCTGGGTTTGCTTTTCTGCACGTATTGGAGGAACTCCTTGAAATATTCCTGGTCTTCCGAAAGCTTCAAGAGATCCAGGTAGACCATGAGGGCCTCTTCGGTCCGGTTTTGCTGCTTGTAGACCTCGAGAAGGTGTTCGAGAACGGACTTGGATTTACCCGATTGATCCACCTGCTTGTAGAGCTGCGCCGCTTCGTCGAGCTTCTTCTTTTCGACGTAGAGGGCAGCCAACTGCGTCTTTATCAGAACGTTGCCCGGATTGCCCTGCAAGGCCTTCTCCAGGTACTTGATTTTCTCATCGTCATGGGTTGCGGCATTGGCTTTCTGGAGCCAGTCCTTGCCGTCCAGTTCGACCAGAAAGGAGACTTTTCCAATGACGCGGTTCCAGAGCAGAACCCTTATTTCCACTGTTTTAGGGGTTTCAAAATCCTCCTGGGGCATGAGCTCCCGAATGACGGCGGGGCGGCCCATGATGGCTGCAATATCCATGTCCGAGGCGATGACCTTCGTGCCCCAGGATACCCAGCCGTCTGTCTGAACCGCCAGGAGTTGAATGGAATCTCTCGGGTTCACCAGCACCTGAGATTCCGGCAGCAGGATGACTTCCTGACCGTTATGCTGAAAGCGGAGAGCCAGCAGCTTTTTGGGAAACGGCATGATGCCCGACACGCGCTCAGGGGAAAAAGCACTGGCCAGGAAATAGATGCCTCCCCCCAGCAAGGCCACGCAGAGCACCCCCACCAGGATGCGCAAGGGTCCACGCTTCTTAGGCTTTTCCCGAGAGGCAACCAAAGATTCATCTAGGCTGTACCGATAATTTCTTCGGTTTCTGCTGCTCATTTCCTTTCGGCCTGCTCCTGTTCAAGTGGAACCAGATTGTATAACCGCTGGACTTCTTTCTGGGAAAGGGAACGATAGTCTCCTGGACCGAGTCTTCCCAACGTCAACGGACCGTAGGCCACTCTCTTGATCTTCAATACAGGATGTCCCACGGATTCCATCATGCGCTTGATCTGCCGGTACCAGCCCTGGTGCAGTACGATGCGGAGCCAGGCGGCTCTCGGCAAAGTCCGCATGACCGTCACCTCCGCGGGAGACGTCGTTCCCTCCTCCAGGGAAATGCCCGAGCGGAGGCGCTGGAGAGCTTCAGGGGCCGGGCGGCCCTGTACCTTGACCTCGTAGACTTTGTTCACGCCATAGCGCGGGTGCTGCAACCGATTGCCCAAAAGTCCGTCGTTGGTGAGAAGCAGCAGTCCTTCGGCATCATAATCCAGTCGCCCCACGGGAAATAACCGTACCCCCATCGGAGGGATAAGGTCCAAAACCGTCCGCCGGCCCTGAGGATCGCGCAGGGTTGTAACACACTGCCTGGGCTTGTAAAAGAGCAGGTAGACCTTCTTTTCCTCGGCAGCAATCGTCTGTTGATCCACAAGGATCTCATCCCTGGCGGGATCCACGCAGTGGCCGAGCTCCGTGATCACCCGGCCATTGACGGTCACCCTTCCCTGCCGGATCATCTCTTCGGCAGCGCGTCGAGAAGCCAGGCCCGCCTGGGCGATCACCTTTTGAAGGCGCACCCCTTTCATAGCCTCCGGGGAGAAACCCCTCTTGCTCTCTCCTCCCCCTCCCGCCTCGGCAGGAGCCCCACCAGAGTGTGAATGCTTTTTGCGCAAAGGCATTTCAGTCACCCACTCCACGGAAAAGCGCAGCCTTGTCCAGCGGCGCTCCCAGCCCGACAGCCTCCCGCGCTTCCCTCAAGGTCCTGCCGGCCTCCTTAGCCGCCACAGCCATCCCTGCCCGGAGGATTTCCATTACCCAGGACGGCCGGTGCTCCATTTGCTCGCGCTTCTCCCGAATGGGACGAAGCCGTGCCAGGACATTGCCCATGAGGCGCTTCTTGCAATCCACACACCCGATGCTGGCCGTGCGGCATCCATCGGCGACATCCGCCCCTTCGCCGGCCGAGGAATAGATCTTGTGGAAGGCAAAAACAGGGCAGAGTGCAGGATCACCGGCGTCGCTGCGACGGATGCGCTGAGGGTCCGTTTTCATCCCGGCTATCTTGTCCCGGACCGTCTCTTCCGCTTCGGTGATGTAAATGCAGTTGTTGTAGCTCTTGCTCATTTTTCGCCCGTCGAGCCCTGGAAGCACGGGCACATCCGTCAGGAGGGGATCGGGGATGGGAAATACTTCTCGTTGATACAGGAAGTTGAACCGGCGTGCCATTTCACGCGTCAACTCCACGTGGGGCAGTTGGTCCTTCCCCACAGGTACTCCGTTGGCTTTGTAAAGGATGATGTCCGCCGCCTGCAGCACGGGGTAGCCCAAAAACCCGTAGGTGGACAGGTCCTTATGGCGCAGCGCCTGCTGCTGTTCTTTATATGTGGGGTTCCGTTCCAGCCAGGACAAGGGGGTGATCATGCCGAGAAGCATGTAGAGCTCAGCATGCTCCTGAACATCCGACTGGATGAAAAGGGAGCAGGTCTGCGGATCCAAACCGACAGCCAGCCAGTCCAGGATCATATCCCAGGTATTCCGACGGATGCGGGCCGGAGAGGCGTAATCGGTACTGAGCGCATGCCAGTCGGCCACGAAGAAAAAGCTCTCATTTTGATCCTGGAGCTGGATCCAGTTGTCGAGAGCCCCGTGCAGGTTGCCCAAATGAAGGCGGCCCGTGGGACGCATCCCGCTCAGAATCCGCTTTTTTCCCAGCATTTACAAGCCTCCCGCCCTGAACGATTTTCCAGGCAATCAGTACAAAAAAATACGGACAAATGTGTAGACCACGGGACGCACGACATATCCCCACAGCCCGGTACCGATGAGGATCATGACGATGAGGAGACCATACCTTTCCAGGCTTTCCAGTTTGAGAGCCAGGGACATTGGAAGAAGTCCCATGAGAATATGCCCGCCGTCCAGGGGGGGAATGGGCATGAGATTGATCACCATGAGCACCAGGTTGAATTCCACCGAGATGACGGCCATGTGCCTGAGGGGCAGGAGGATCCAATCCAACCTTCCCAGAGGTGCGATCCGGTCTCCCTGGATGGCATGAAACAGAAGGGCACTGAGACAAGCCAGAATAAGATTGGTGAACGGCCCCGCCAGGGAAACCAGCGCCATATCGCGCCTTCCTCCCCGCAGGTTGGCGAAATTGACGGGTACCGGCTTGGCCCAACCGAACAGGAAGGGGGAGCGGGTGAGCAACAGGATGAGGGGCAGGATGATCGTCCCCACCAGATCAATGTGCACAACGGGGTTGAGAGTAATGCGCCCCATTGCCCGAGCCGTGGGGTCTCCCCGCTTCTCCGCCACCCACCCATGGGCGACCTCATGGCAAATCACCGCAAAAAGCAAGGGGACTGCATAGAGCAGCACGTTCGCAATGATATCTTCAGTCATAAAGCATCCATGAACTTTTCAATTTTCACCCCCTCACCCCAACCCTCTCCCTCGAGGGAGAGGGAGTTTTCAGACAGCTTCTGAGGCGGCAGAAGCCGCCGGGGTCTCTTCCGGGACATCCTTGAACAATTCGGGATGGAGGCTCTTGAGATAAGCCCACTCGTCCTGCCGACTCCTCACTTCTCCGTTGAGGCGCGCATCGAGGAGCTCGTCAAGGATCACCCGATAGATGGGGCCGGGAGGCACCGACATGGCCTTGAGATCCCTGCCCTTCAGCTCAGTGCGAACGTTACGGTAGCGGTGGAAATAATGGCTGATGGCCCTGCGCACGGCTTCCCGCTCTGTGCGGGCCATCATGAACAAAAGCTCTTCAGGTCTAAATGGCTGTAGTGTCCGATAGATATCACTCGGACGCTGCTCAGGCAACTGGAAAACCCCCCGAAGCAAAGGCTCCACCTGTCTGTAAGTCCAGATGAGGCGTTCCCGCCGCGTCTCGGAGAGGACCAGCCGATCGGATACACTCTCCAGGTCCTTCTCCTGCAAGCCCGTGAGAAGACCCAGAAAGTAGACCCAGAACCCCTCCAGGGGCTCATCCAGGAAGCTCAAGCGATACCAGGAGATAACGTTGCGGATGCGATCGAAGAGCTCCTCCATCCTGGCATCGAACCGCATGTCGGACGAGAGAAGGCTCAGTACGCCGTATTCATCCATGCGCCGCAGGGCCGGCACGGGATTTTCCTCCCGGAGGATGGATTCAATTTCATGGAAGAAGCGGCGTCCTCCGAGCTTTTGTATCAACCCCATACGCACCGCATTCTTGATGAGATTGGCCGTCTGCTTCCCGATCCTGAAATTGAACCGCTGCTCGAAGCGGATGGCACGCATGATGCGCGTGGGGTCTTCCACAAAGCTCAGGTTGTGCAGCACCCGGATGGTCTTCTCTTTGAGATCCCGCTGGCCGCCGAAAAAATCGATGAGCTGTCCGAAGTCATCCGGGTTCAGAGCAAGGGCAAGGGTGTTGATGGTAAAATCCCGCCGGTAGAGGTCCATCTTGAGGGAGCTGAATTCCACGATGGGGAGGGCCGCAGGGTACTGGTAGTATTCAAAGCGAGCCGACGCCACGTCCACCTTCAGCTTCTCCGAAAAAATGAGGACCGCCGTGTTGAACTTCTTGTGGCAGCGAGCCCGGATACCCATGCGCTCGGCAAAGGCCTTGGCGAACTCGATCCCGTCTCCTTCCACTACGATATCGATGTCCAGGTTCGGACGGCGCAGCAGGAGATCCCGCACAAACCCCCCGATGGCATAGATCTTAAAATGGAACTGGTCCGCCAGCCTCCCCATGTCCCTAAGAACCTTCACGATCTCGTGGGGCAGCTGCTCCATGACGACACTGTTGATGCTCTTTCTCTTGGGCCACTGCGCCGGATTCAGAGCATCACCGAGGGTCTGCGGCTTATTGGAATGGTCACGCACCAGAAAATTGAGCAGGTCTCGACGGGTGATGACGCCGACGACCTTCCCATCTTCCAGGACGGGCAGGATGCGCTGCTGATGCTCCACCAGGCAGGTCTGGATTTCCAGGAGTGTCGCCTGGGGGCTTACTGTCATGAAGTCCGAGCTCATCAATTCGCGCACAGCATGTTCCGACAGTTTGTGGAAGATGGCTTTTTCCAGGACCTGACGGGTGATGAGTCCCACGATGACACCGTTTTCCATAACGGGCATGGAATTGATGTTGTACCGCACCATGATCTGTTCGGCTTCGGTGATGGTGGTGTCGGCCTCCACAAAGGTCACCGGGCTGCTCATGAGGGTTTCCGCCATGGGAAAGGGCGTGATGCAGCTTTTCAGAATTTCCAGCAGGCGGTCTTCGGCCTGATTGAGCGTCAGGTCCCGGATGGTGGCCGAAGCCGCCGTAGTGTGCCCTCCCCCGCCGAAGTGGGCGGTGATCTGTCCCACATCCACCTCGGCGATCCGGCTGCGCGCCACGAGATAGATGCGATCTTCCATCCGTCCGAGGGCGAACACCACATTCAGGTTGTGAATGTCTTTCAACTTATGGACAAGCAAAGCAAAATCGCCCACGTACTTGTCGACGGAAACGGTGGCGATGCACACTTCGATGCCCTGGATGTCGTAGGTACGTGCGGACAGGATGAGCTCGTTGAGAATCCCCACCTGCTCGGCCGTCAGTTCCTGAGTGACCAAATCCGAGATCACGTTGAGGTCCGCTCCGAAGCGCCGCAGGTATGCGGCAGCTTCGAAATCCTCCGGTGTCGTGGAATTGAAGGTGAACGATCCCGTATCCTCGTAAATTCCCAGGCTGAGGATCGTCGCCTCCTCCGCATTGAGCGCGATGCCACGCTCCTGCAGGAGCTGAGTCAAAATCGTCACGGTAGCGCCCACCGGCTTCACGACGGAAACCTGCCCTTGGACATCTTCCGAGGTGTCGGGATGGTGATCGTAGATGTGGATTTCAACATCCGCGCGGTGAATGATCTCTTCAAAACGACCGATGCGGGAAATCTGACGCGTATCCACCAGGATCAGGCGGTGGATCCGCGTCAGGTCGACATCACGCAACCGTTTGAAATCATAGATGTACATCGTCGAGTTGATGAAAAACTCACGAAGGGTTCGCTCCTGAGATCCGGGAAAGACCAGGACGGCCTCGGGATAGAGCTTCTTTGCCGCAATCATGGACGCCATGGCGTCAAAATCGGCATTGATGTGTGTGGTTACGACTTCCATGAGCCCTTCCTGTCAGGAGCGGGGATGATATTTTTCATGGATTTCCTTCAGCCTCGTTCGCGCCACGTGGGTATAGATTTGTGTCGTGGAGATATCCGCATGCCCCAGCATGGCCTGCAGGGACCTCAGGTCGGCACCGTTCTCCAGGAGGTGTGTGGCGAAGGAATGGCGCAGCATGTGGGGGGAAATGTTCTGATGAATCCCCGCCTGCACCGCATACGCTCTGATGATCTTCCATACGCCCTGCCGCGACAGCTTCTTGCCGTGATGATTCAGGAACACCTCCTGGCCGAAGCCCTTGCGGAGCAGGCGCGGCCGGCCCTCCTGCAGGTAGTCTTTCAGTGCTTCGCTGGCGTATTCGCCCATGGGGACGAGGCGCTCCTTGTCCCCCTTTCCCCGCACGATCAGGAAACCGGCATCGAAATGGACCTGCTGGAGCTGCAGGCCGGTCAGTTCACTCACCCGCAGCCCCGTGGCGTAGAAGAGCTCCAGGAGCGCTTTATCTCGCTGCCCCAGGGGCTGAGTCGTGTCGGGCTGGTCCAGGAGCGCCTCCACCTCCCCGGAGGACAACACCCTGGGCAGTGCGGCGCGGAACTTGGGAAACTGCACCCGGGATGCCGGGCTCTTCTCCACTCTCCCCGTCCGCTGCAGATACTGAAAAAACGAGCGGATAGCTGCCAGCCGCCGGCTTCGGCTCCTGTGGGAGAGGCTTTCCCCCAGAGCCTCCAGGTAGGCCAGGAGATGGTCTCGAGTGACCTCTTCCCACTTCGAGACTCCCTGGCCCTGGCGGTGCCCGGACAGATCCACGAGATCGGCGTTGT
>DAIQOB010000107.1:0-7958 GCA_036788075.1 Syntrophobacteraceae bacterium | reverse complement strand
CGCTTTGCGGTGGAGGCCTTTGCCCGCAGCGGTGCGGTTTCACAAGAGAATTACCTTTACGAAAACCTGCGCATGCGAGAAGAGGTCATGAGCACGGGCATCGGCAACGGCATCGGGATCCCCCACGCCGCCAGCGCAGAAGCTACGGATGCGGCCATTCTTCTCATTCGCCTTGCTGATCCCATCGAGTTCCATGCCCTGGATGGGCTGCCGGTGGAGATCGTCCTGGCTATGGTGGTCCCTCAGAATGCCACGTCCCTTCATCTGCAAGTACTGGCTGCTCTTTCCCGCCTCTGTCATCATTCCAGGTTCATGGAAATCATGAGAGAAGCAGAGAATTCCGAGAGCCTTCGCAACGCGATCAGGAACATGGAAGAAGAAATGATTGTCCATGGAGCCAAGTCATCAGGGGATTGACGTTGCCCATCAGTTTCCCATTTGCATTTCCATTGGAGCCCCCGAAAAGAAAGAAAAGGCGAGGAAGAGCATCATGAAACGGAAAAATAAGCTGTGGACACTCTTATCGGCGTTGATTGGGTTGACCCTGCTGGCAGGCTGTTCATCGACTCCCACACCATCTCCCCCTCAGCCCTCCGCAGCACAGCCCACAGCCACTCAGCCGAGCGAGCGAGTGACACCAGCGAGGGTTCAATCCCCGGATTCAGTAAGGTACCTTCGGCAGAGCGATTCTCCCATCATGGTCCCCTACTACTCCCCCCCGGAAAGAATGACCCTGTGCGGCGAACCCGTTCCACTGGACGTTGCCGACGCATGGGAACGTTTTGATAAGGAATTCACCCTGGTGGTATACAACCATGCTCAGGTCTACCTTTGGCTGAAGCGCATGGAGCGCTACTTTCCCTGGATTGAAGAGCGGCTGCACGCCTATGGACTCCCAGAGGATCTGAAGTATGTGGCCATCGTCGAAAGCGATCTGCAGCCCAATGTCTGTTCTCCCAAGGGCGCAGCCGGTCCCTGGCAGTTCATGCCGAGCACGGGGGCTTCCTACGGGCTTGACCAGCAGGGAAGCTGCGACACCCGCTTCGACTTCGAACGTTCCACCGAAGCGGCATTCAAGCTGTTGAATGACCTGTACAAGCGCTATAAGGACTGGGCCCTGGCCATCGCTACCTACAACTGCGGCGACAAGCGCATTATGGACGAAATGCGGACCCAGGGGGTCAACAATTACTATCTGCTCAAGCTTCCCCTGGAGACAGAACGGTATGTTTTCCGCATCCTGGCTGTTAAAGCCGTTTTGAGTGATCCCTCCCGATACGGGTACCATCTGCCCAAGGGAGCAGGATACCAGGAACTGCGAGTCGATCGTGTCACCGTCAACTTCACGAGTCCCGTCTCCATCCAGAGAGCGGCAGCAGCGGCGGGCATATCCTATCGGGAGTTTAAAGAGCTCAATCCTGCATTCAGAGCCGACGATATTCCGGCGGGCACCCAGGAGCTCAAATTGCCTGCAGGTAAGGGAGCGTCATTCCAGAAGAATTTACGCTTTTGAGCCGGCTGTCGGCGGACGACTCCCCTGCACCCAGGCCAGTCCCCATCATCCACGCAGTGATGGGGACCGGCTGGTCAAAACCTCTTCAACCTATGAGTACGGTCAGCGGTTTTTCCACTGTGGCGATCGCTTTTCCATGAAAGCGCTCATCCCTTCCTCAGCGTCATCCGACAGACAATTCATCGCAATGACCTCTTTGGCATAGGCATAGGCAGAGCCCTCGCTCATGTCGATCTGTTCATAGAAGGCCCTTTTGCCGAGCGCAAGAGTGAAAGCACTGGATTGGGCCAGTTCCGAGGCCCACTTCATGGCCTCTTCCGCAAGCCGGTCTACAGGCACGATACGGTTGACCAAACCGAAACGCTCTGCCTCCTCAGCCGAAATGAAACGTCCGCTCAACAACATGTCCATGGCGCGCCTTCGGCCGATGACTCGCACCAGCGGCACCATGGGAGTGGTACAAAAAAGGCCGATCTTGACACCCGGAGTTGCAAAACGCGCTCCGGACTCCGCAATGGCGAGATCGCAGGCCGCCACGAGCTGACAGCCGGCTGCCGTGGCGATCCCCTGCACCTGGGCGATGACGGGTTGTGGAAGCCCCTGCAGGCGGAGCATCATCTGGTTGCAAGTGGCAAAAATCCGACGCAGGTAAGGCAAATCCTCGTGATGCGATTTCATTTCCCTGATGTCGTGCCCGGCACTGAATACCGGTCCCTCGCCTCGCAAAACCACGACACGAATCTCCGGGTCCTGGGCCACTTCATCCAACCGCACGAGCATCTCCGACAGGACATCCAGAGACAGAGCATTTCGTTTCTCAGGGCGATTCAACGTCAACAAACCGATGGGGCCTTCTTTTTTCAACAGTACGGCATCCATGTGATCGCTCTCCTTTTGTCCAGATCAGGCTCGGAACCTCCGTGACGACTTCCGCTGCGATTTACGAGAAGAACCCTGTCTCGCCACAGTATCCATAGCGCAGCGATTCCCCCGCACCGGACTGGCACTCTCAGCCGGTCCTTCCATCCAGCCAGAAGCGAAGCGCATTCTTGAGCTCCTCTATCTGTTCCGCATCTTTTACCTTTTCCCCCTGGTGCGTCCGAATGTAAAAAACATCCGCCGCCTGATCTATTTTAGTCGTAATTTTAGCCACGAAAGTTTTGATCTGCAGTTCGTACAGGGTGCGGTTGATGGTGTAGAGCAACCCCACCCGGTCCGCCGTGTAGACTTCGAGAATGGTATAGATTGCTGAAGATTCGTTGTCGATGAGGATCTGGCTGGGAGCTGAACGTCCGGGTGCGGCGGGTTGTTCCACCCGGTTCGCTGCACGAGCTGCAATGCGATAATCCAGGGCCATTCTACCCTGCATGGAGCGCTTCATATCCTCTTTGACGTTCTCCCACGGAAACGCCGCGGCACTCCCTTCCGGCAGGCGGCACTGAAAGATGAGGAGCACGACATTGTTGTTCATGGTGAAAACCTGGGCTCCCGTAATGTTGACATCGTACAGGGTGAGAATACCGGACGTCCTGGTCAGCAGCCCTGGCTGCTCGTGGCTCATGAGGGTAAGCTGAGCGGCTCCATCGCGCGAAGAAACTTCCCACACAAAAGGCTCCTCACCGGCCTGCAGCTGCCATCCGAGCCGCAGGTGGCTGGCAATGGCTTCGGGCGCCATCGAGAGTACATAGCGGGGAGACAACTGGGTGAAGTAGTTTTCCAGTTCTGCAGCACCCACGAGATCCGCCAGTTCCTCCCCCACCTGCACCTTCATCCTTTCGATGCGCTCGGCAATGGCCCGAGGGCTCGGCTCCCCCTTCTCGAGCAGGTGATGGATGAGATCATACAGCCCAAGGACAGGCGTATTTCTCCATTTTTCCTGGGCTTTGGGACCTGTGGACATCATGTCGGCAAAACTCAGCAGGACCAGTTGATCCAGCTGTTGGGGGCTTGCAATGGTGAGGGCGCAATGGGCCAGCATTTCTTCGTCTGCCAGGTCTCTCAGGGAGGCGCTGTCCATGAGGAGCAGATGCTGGGCCACCAGAAATTGCAGGAGGTCCGATTCCTCGGGCTGCAGACCCAGTCGCTGAGCAATAACGGGAATCATTTCTCCTCCGCGCAGGGCATGGCCCCGCCCGGAGCTCTTTCCGATATCGTGCAGCAGGGCGGCCAGGAAAAGCAGGGTTGGATCGGAAATGCCCTGAGCAATCTGTGTCAGCTCGGGCTCGGCCTCTGCATATTCACCGGCCATGAGCTTCTTGAGCTCCCGAAGGCAGCGCAGGTGATGCTCGTGCACCGGGTACAGGTGGAAGGCGTCATGCTGCACCAATCCATGCACGGCTCCCAGCTCGGGAATGAGAGAGCTGAGGAATCCCTGGTCATAGAACTTTTTCAGGACCACCAGATGGGGAGAATCTCTCCGAATCAGATCCAGGAACTCTTCGCGCACCATGGGGTCTCCCGAGGCCGTATCCAGCACATTGCGATGATGCAAAATCCATTGCCGCGCCATATTGGCGAACTGGAGGTTGTGCTTTGCCGCCAGATTGAAGAGGTGCACCATGTGCCCGGCCGTTGCGGGATAGCGGTCCGTCTGAACAAGGATCCTTCCCTGGCGTTCGAGAATACCGTCTTCCAGGAGCCGCGGAACGCTGTCCTCTTCTCCCTCTTGCCGTCCTTCGTACAGTCGCTCCCAAAATTCCCGTGCGATGCATTCCACCCCGTGAAACAGTTGAAAAACCTTCTGCATGAAGGCCTCCACAGGCAGAAAGCCCGCCAGCGATGCATAACCAAGCCGCTCGGTAAGCAATTCCTGTTCGTCAAAATGGAGAGTGGTTGAGGTGGTGGCAGGAGTCTTGCCGGGGAGATTCCCGATGAGGCTCACAAGACGCCCGAAGCCCTTTTCTGCCTGCTGCAGGAAATCCACTTCCTGGCGATTCAAATACCCACGGAAGATGGCATCCTCCAGGTTGCGAATGTTCGAAGTGATGCGGCACGCAGCCCTGATAGAAGCAATTTCCGCGAGCCCGCCCGGGTTTCCTTCCAAATCCGGTTCAAGCCAGGTGGCAGGATCTTCCAGGCGCTGTTGTCTTTCCAGAACAGACCCGTGGATTCGCTCCAGGAGTTCATCGCGGCGGCCATCCAACAGGCCTTCCAGCGCTTCCTCCAGCTGCTCCACGAGGAGCCTGTTTCCCGAGATATGGCGGCTGTCCAGGAGCTGCAACAGAAAGGAAAAATCCGTTTGGGCCCGCTCCAGGAGTTCCTCCATGGTACCCTGCACCAGAGCAACAGTCCAACCCGCTTCCGACAGGGGAGATACGATTTCACTCAGCCAGCTTTCCTTCCATGGAGAAGACTCCGCTTTCAGGAGCAGGATGGGAATGGGCTGGCTGGGTCCGATCAATCCCCGACCGAACGCCCCCAGAGCTGATATGGCGGCGCTGGAACGGAATTGCTCGGCATCGAGATTGAGTTTATTCACGAGACGGTTGTAAAGTGAAATGACGGCAACTTCCAAAAGACTGGTGTGACGGCTCAGGAGGTCCTCTCCACTTTCCGCCATGATCTGGTCCCGCTGCTTGCGAAGTGATTCGGAAATATTCTGCATTTTGTCACTCTTTCTCTGTTTCGGAGGGTTTCATCGTGTGTGGCATCCCACCCGGCAACACCGGGACTCGATCCCCAGAGCTTTTTTCCGGGAATGATAAAATAAGCCTCTGATCATTTTCAAGGCATTCGTACACCTCGTCTATCCGTGGGGCAAAACATCCACTGGCAATGACGCATCATCCATAGAATCTTATCGACTCTTCGGGGAAGCGCCGGACCATTCCCTTGACCCTAAAGAGAATAATAGGTATGTACACATCTTATCTCAAATCCCGTTCAACCTGCTAGTGAAAGGAGTCGTGTGTGATCGCCATTTTGGATTACCGGGCCGGTAACCTCACCAGTGTGGCAAGAGCCTTGAATTACATTGGCTTTCCCTCTCGAATCACGCATTCCCACGAGGAGATTCGGCGTGCGGAACGGATCATTTTTCCGGGCGTCGGGGCAGCGGGGAAGTCCATGGAAAATCTCCGGGAGCTGGGGCTCGATGGGGTGCTTCGCCAGCGATTGGACGCAGGAGTGCCTGTCCTGGGAATCTGTGTCGGCCTTCAGGTCCTGCTGGATTACAGCGAGGAAAACGACACTCCCTGCCTGGGAATCATCCCCGGTCGAGTCAGGCGTTTCCCATGGGACATGCGGACGACAGGGGGAGAGTCCCTCAAGATTCCCCACATGGGATGGAACGCAGTCGCTTTCACTCAAGACCATCCCGTCTTCGAAAAGATCCCCGCGGAGAGTGAATTCTATTTCGTCCACAGCTACTACCCCGATCCGGGCGAACCGCAGCACATCGCCGGGAGGACCGAATATGGAATCACTTTTGCCTCGGCGGTGGCAGAGGGCAATCTCGTCGCCGTCCAGTTCCACCCGGAAAAAAGCGGCCCGCCGGGACTGCAGTTGCTCAAAAACTTCTGTTGTTGGAACGGAACGTTTTCCCGGTAACGTCTTCACGGCAACCCCGTAAAGGAGAGCACATGCTCAGCAAACGCATCATTCCCTGTCTCGACGTCCGGGATGGACGCACCACAAAGGGGATCAAATTCAAGGACAACATGGACATCGGGGATCCCGTGGAAATGGGTCGCTTTTATTACGAGGAAGGCGCCGATGAAATTGTCTTTTACGATATCACGGCATCGAGCGATCGTCGGCCCATCATGCTGGACGTCGTGCGGCGCGTGGCCGAGACCATCTTCATCCCCTTTTCCGTCGGTGGAGGCATTCGCACGCTGCAGGACATGCGTGAAGTCCTCCTGGCGGGCGCCGAGAAAGTGAGTGTCAATTCGGCGGCAGTTCTCAATCCCGACATCATCCGCCAGGGAGCCGAAGCGTTTGGGAGTCAGTGCATCGTTTTGGGTATGGACGTGAAACAGGTTCCCCCATCGGAAAAGATCCCGTCAGGTTATGAAATCGTCATCGATGGGGGCCGTCGACATATGGGACTGGATGCCCTCTGGTGGGCCAGGGAAGCGCAACGGCTGGGCGCCGGAGAAATATGCCTCAACTCCATTGACGCCGACGGAACCCGGTCGGGTTACGAGCTGCAGCTCACGCGGCTCATTTCGACACAGGTGCAAATTCCCGTCATCGCCTCGGGAGGAGCCGGCACGCCGGAAGATCTTCTCCACGTGCTCACGGAAGGCTGTGCCGATGCGGCCCTCATCGCATCCATGATTCACTATGGAACCTACACCATTCGGGAAATCAAGAAATTCCTGGAAACAAACGGCGTCAAAGTCCGGGAAATTTGACGGAAAGCGGCCTTCATCCGGGGACGCCCATCCTTGAAGGCCCGGTGGAAGGAAAGGTCGTCAAAACAGGGCGTTGCAGCCAACCCCGCGAGATGGCAGGATCATTTTCCAGGCCGATGCTCCCGATACCATTGCAGGGTAGCCTGCAGCCCATCCCGGAGGGATCTCCCCGCACGCCACCCGGCGGCTCTGGAAAATGCCTCTACCGATGCCAGGGAGAACCGAATGTCCCCGGGGCGCTCCGGCAAAAAGCGTGGAGCATTCTGATTGCCCGTCAGGGCCTTGATGATTTCCGCCAGTTCAAGAATGGTAGTGCTCCTGCCCGTTCCAATGTTGTAAATGCCACAGCGCACCTCGGAGAATGAATCCTGCAGCCCCCCCGCCAGCAGGTAAGCGTCCACAACGTCCGAAACGTAGACAAAGTCGCGGGCCTGAAGGCCATCTCCAAAAACCGTCAGTGACTCCTCGCCCAGGGCCATATCGAGGAACCTGGAAATGACGCCGCTGTAAGGGCTGCGGGGGTCCTGCCTCGGTCCATAGATGTTGAAAAAACGAAGTGCTACACCCAGAGGACTTGACGCCACCTTCTGAGAGCCCAGGAACTTGGCCCGACCGTAAGGGCTGGCGTGAGCAGTGCTATCGTCCGCATAGGCTTCCTGAAGCGGCAGTCGCTGGTCATTTCCATATTCGGCAGCCGATCCTGCAAAGACAAACCTCTTGAACTGGAGCTTTTCCGCACTTTCAAGGAGTCTCACGGTCGCCTTGAAATTGAGCTCCATGGTTTCGTCTTCATGGTCCATGGAATAAGGAACACTCACGATGGCCGCCAGGTGGAAGCAACAATTCAAACTCGGATGCTTTTCGGTGAGATGTTCCAGGAGGTACTGTTCAGCTATGGACTTTTCGTAAAAATTGAAAGCGGGGTGATCCTTGAAGGAGGCCATATTTTCAGGACGACCCGAGAAGAAATTGTCCACCCCGACGACCTCATGGCCCAGGGAGAGCAACCGTTCGGCCAGATGGCTCCCCACAAACCCCGCGACCCCTGTGACCACACATCCCCGCTTTTCCTGGTGTTCCTTCATGAA
>DAIQOB010000106.1:0-7993 GCA_036788075.1 Syntrophobacteraceae bacterium | reverse complement strand
ACTGGCGAACTTGCCCAAAAAATACTCATAAACGCGCCCCAGAACGTCCTTGGCAGTCATGGAAGAGATGCCCGCGTCCGACAGGGCCCGCTTGGTCTGGTTCATCATGTTCAATCGCACGATGGCCATGACTTCTTTCATATCTTCACCTCTTCGGGTTCCGCTCCCGTTCTTTCTTTAATGCCGGAGCTGATGGTGTAGACCTCTTCGACGGGCGTGATGAATATCTTGCCGTCCCCGAAGGCCCCCTTCTCGCCTGTCCTGGCTGCCTTTATGACGGTCTTGACGACAAATTCCTTGTCCGATTCCTTCACCACGGTCAGCAGCAGCTCCTTAGGAATCTCGTCATAGGTGACCTCACCGATCTTGATTCCTCTCTGCTTGCCCCGGCCGACCACGGACATCTTGGTGACGGCCGGAAATCCCGCCTCCATGAGAGCGGCAAGGACGTTGTCCACCTTTTCAGGTCTTACGATGGATCTGATCATCAACATGGGGTGCTCCTTCTTGCTGGGCTTGCGTTAATGTCCTGAAGGCTTCATCCGGCCAGGCCGTATTCGATGAGCAGCTTCTCCAGCTCGTCCGTGTGCATGGGCTTGGGGATGACGTGCATGGTGTTGTCTTCCACCTTCTTGGCCAGGGTCCGATATTCATCGGCCTGGGCGTGCGCCGGGTCGAAGGCGATGACCGTCTTCCGGTTGATTTCCGCCCGCTGCACCATATTTTCGCGCGGCACGAAATGAATCATCTGGGTGCCCAGCTTCTTGGCGAAAGCCTCGATCATTTCCTGTTCGTTGTCCACCTTGCGGCTGTTGCAGATGATTCCCCCCAGACGCACGCCACCCGCTTCAGCGAACTTGACAATCCCCTTGCAGATGTTGTTGGCGGCATACATGGCCATCATTTCGCCCGAAACGACGATATAGATCTCCTGGGCTTTGCCCTCGCGGATGGGCATGGCGAACCCGCCGCACACCACGTCCCCCAGAACGTCGTAGAACACGTAATCCAGGCTCTCACTTTCCGCGTACGCCCCCAGCTGCTCCAGCAGGTTGATGGAGGTGATGATCCCGCGGCCGGCACAGCCGACACCCGGCTCGGGGCCTCCCGATTCCACGCAGATGGTGCCGGCGAACCCGATTTTTCGAATGTCGTCGAGCTCCACATCCTCGCCTTCGGCACGCAGAGTATCGAGCACCGTGTTCTGGGAGAGTCCCCCCAGGAGCAGGCGGGTCGAATCGGCTTTGGGGTCGCACCCCACCACCATGACCTTCCGCCCCATTTCCGCCAGCCCCGCCACTGTATTCTGAGTCGTCGTAGACTTGCCGATCCCGCCTTTGCCGTAGATTGCAATCTTTCTCATGGTGCTTCTCCTTTTCAGTTTCATTCACTTCGGTTGACCGTCTTATTGAGCAGGGAGCATGCCAGGCATTGAAAGAGGAGGGGCAATGGGTGATAATATTATGTAATCAATGGATTTATTGGATGCATATCTCTCGAAGAGGCGGGGGAGAGCAAACAGAGAAGGTTCACAATAATGTAAACATAAACCTTACCTTTCTGTAACATTTTGGAGTCGTGCCTTCTCCGCAGTGGGAAGCCAGCGGATCAATTTCATTCAGATGTTTCGGAAGTGGTGGTAAAGTGCGATTTTTAGGCTGGGAGGATTTTCCCATCGGGAAGAACCGGCCCCCCTGACAACAATCCGGGAGAAATGCCTTCGATGAGAATCATGCTTTACAGCCAGCACGTTTTGGGAATCGGACATTTTTTCAGAAGCATGGAAATCGCCAGGGCGCTGGATCGGCATGAAATCCTGTTCGTGGAGGGGGGAGACCCGTTGCCGGGCTTTGTCCCCCCTGCCCATGTCAGGCGGTTCATCCTCCCGTCCATCATGATGGATGCGGACTTCAAAGCCCTGGAAATTCAGGAGGGCAGCCTTGAAGAAACCAAGCTCACGCGACGGCGGATGCTCATGGAGGCTTTCCGGGATTTTGCTCCCCATGTCCTCCTCACGGAGCTTTTCCCCTTTGGACGGAAGCAATTTCGTTTCGAACTGGAGCCCCTGCTGGAGAGAATCCAGCAGGAGAAACGGCGCACCAAGGTAGTTTGCAGCCTGCGGGACATCCTGGTGGAGAAAAAGGATCAGGCGGCTTACGAACAGGGAGTGCTCGCGCTCCTGAACCGCTATTACGACCTGCTGCTGGTCCATTCCGACCCGCACCTGATTCCCCTGGAAGAAAGCTTTGAACGGATCCATAAGATCCGCATACCGCTCCGGTATACCGGATTCGTCGTGAGGGATTCGGAACCGCAGCGCAGGGAATCCGGAGCGGGAAAAATCATCGTGGCGAGCAGTGGCGGCGGCAAAGTGGGAACGGATCTGCTGGCAGCCACCATCCAGGCGGTTCGAAAGCTGACGTCGGTAAATCTCCAGCTAAGAGTTTTTACCGGTCCGTTTATGGAGGAGGCGGACCGGGAGATTCTCTCGACCTTGGCAGCCAAAGATTCCCGGGTCCGTTTGCGTCCCTTTTCCCTGGACTTTCTACAGGAGTTGGCCGAGGCCGACCTTTCCATCAGCATGGCGGGATACAATACTTGCATGGATATTCTCAGCGCGGGGATTCGCGCTCTGGTACACCCTTTTCCGCAAAACCGCGAACAGGCTATGCGCGCCGGTAAACTGGCAGGGTTAGGGCGCCTCAGGATCCTCCCTTCCCTGGATGCTTCCACACTGTCTCGATGCATCGCCGAAGAACTGGACGGCGGACCAATAACCGCTCCGACAGGGATCGACCTTCAAGGAAAGGCAAATACAGCCCGCTGGATAGAGGCGTTTTTCGAGAAGGGGAAATGCACATCCCGTTTCCCTTGAAAAATTGCAGCGCAATCATTAATATCTGAGCTGTTCTTGCCTGATTGAAAATATTCGCACTGTTGTCCTGATTCACTTTTCACTGGATTCCGAGGCGCCCCTACGGGGTATGACCGCTGCAGAGTACCATAGCGGGCGGACTGTTCTTCCTTTGCTCATTTGACTTTTATGGGTGAACGCCGGTGCCGAAATCTGTTCAAAGACAAGTTGTGCTTCCCTGGAAGCAGGTTTTGAAGATCTCCTTCAATTCCATGAAGGTCAGGTTCTTTCGATCGCTCATCACCACTCTGACACTCACTCTTGCCATCGCTTTTGTGGCTTATATCCGGTCCGGTTACGAGCTCTTGAACGCCATTTGGACTCATGCGGATCTGTCGCTCCAGGAACGGATTCTCGCCGGCGGCTACGAGGCAGTCGACGGCCGGTTCGGCACCAGCCCCAAGGACACATGGCTGGCCATCCTGTCCCTCATCGTCTGTGTCGTGGGCATCGTCAACGCCCAGCTCATGGCCGTAACCGAAAGGTTCCGAGAGATTGGAACCTTCAAATGCCTTGGGGCGTTGGACAGCTTTGTCGTGCGGATTTTTTTGGTCGAAGCGTTTTACCAGGGGCTTCTGGGGGGGCTTTCGGGAAGTGTTGTGGGAATCGTCGTCTCCACGGTCTCCATTGCCTGGAAGGTCGGCTGGCCTGCCTTTCGATGGTGGCCTTTCACGGGGATGCTCCTGACCCTGGGCTGGGGCCTGTTCATGGCGGCTTCCCTCTCGCTGCTGGGAGTCATTTATCCGGCCCTCGTGGCTGCGCGCATGCAGCCGGCAGTGGCCCTGCGCGCGGAGCAATAGGAGCAATTGGAAGAGTGAGATTCCCCCCTCGAGGGGGGCAGGGGGGTGTGAACGCTACATCACATCCCCCTAATCCCCCTTCAAAGGGGGACTCCAAAACCTCTCGGACCCGGTGATGACTCTCGCAAATATGTAAAAATCAGGTGCTCCAGACATCGGGTTCCTTTAACTTCCCGGAGGTTGCAGCATGGATCGGGAAATTGTGCATAACGTGGTGCGACTTTCGGAAGTGACGAAGGTCTTCAAGATGGGAGGCCTCCAGGTGGAGGCGCTCAAAGGGATCGATTTCGCCATCAAGGCGGGGGAATACCTTTCCATCATGGGTCCGTCGGGATCCGGGAAGTCCACTCTTTTCAACATGATCGGGGCTCTGGACAAGCCCACCACGGGGCGGGTCTTCATCGACGAAGTGGACGTGGCCCAGCTCGATGCCTATGAGCTGGCATGGCTCCGTTGCCGGAAGATCGGGTACATCTTCCAGACCTTCAACCTCATCCAGGTCATGACCGCCATCGAGAATGTGACGCTGCCCATGATTTTTGCGGGAATGAGCCGGGATGAATACCTGGAGAAGGGAATGGAGCTCTTGAGGCTTGTGGGGCTGGCGGAACGCTACCACCACAAGCCCTCGGAGCTCTCGGGCGGGCAGCAGCAGCGCGTGGCCGTGGCAAGGGCTCTGGCCAATGATCCGGCCATTATTCTGGCGGACGAGCCCACCGGAAACCTGGATCTCACGACGGGGGAGGAAATCATCTCCCTGTTGAAGCAGCTCTCCACCGAGCGCAAGGTCACGATCATTTCCGCCACTCACGACATCAAAATGCTGAATGTTTCCGACCGGGTGGTCTGGATTCGGGACGGCCGCATCGACCGTGTCGAGGAACGGGCCAAACTGAAAATATCCGTGGGCGAGGTCGTTTGAAGCCATGGAAAAAAGACGGAGTGTCTTCCCGGGTTTTGTCGTGTTCATCCTGCTGCTGGCAATGCTGCCGACGTTGGGGTGGACCGGTGAAGCATCCGCTCAGCAGGTGCTCGATGACCTGACCTTTTTTGGAAGCATCCCCGATCGATCCACGGGGACTTCGGGCAGTGAGCAGGCGGCCGATTATATTCTGAAGGCCTTCGAAGAAGCGGGTCTCTCCAACATAGGGGTTCAGAAGTTCATGACCCCGATCCCCGAAATGCTTTCAGCCACCCTGGAAATCGAAGGTCAAACCCTGGAAATCCACCCATGGGGTCCCAACCTGGTGTACCTGCCCGTGACCCCCGAAGCGGGGCTGAGAGGCCCCCTCGTCTATGTGGGGACGGGGGACCTCGACGAGTTGAACGGCAAGGAGATAGAGGGGTCCATCATCCTCATGGACATGGCGTCCTTTGACAACTGGCCCAGGCTCTACGGCCTGGGGGCGCACGCTCTCATATTCCTGGGAAACAAGGAGGCCAACATCGGCGAGTTCCGCCAGAAGGAAACCCCTACTCCCCTGGCCTTTCCCAGGTTCTGGGTCCCTCCCGAAACGGGGGAGAAGCTCAAGGCCATGGCTTCGGACCGGACGGTGGAAGCCGTCGTCAAATCCAAATCCCAATGGCAAAACAAGATCGTGCGGAACTGCTACGGATTCATCCCCGGGAAGGACCCGAAGCTCCGCAAGGAGTTGGTTGTTCTGGACGCCTTTTACGATGCGTCCTCCGCAGTGCTCGGCGCAGCCCCGGGAGCCGATGAAGCGACGTCCATCAGCGTCCTCCTTGCGGCCGTCCGCAGGTTGGCTCAAAACCCACCCGATCGCTCGGTGCTCTTCCTCGCCACAACGGGGAACGGACAGAGCCTGGCGGGCATGAGGCAGTTCATCTGGTCCATCACCACCCGCAAGAAACTGCTCCGCAACGAGGCGAAAGAGCTCCAGGCCAAACGGAAGGAGGTGGATCGGCAGTTGGATCTCATTCGGTCCGCCGACCCCCTTTCCGTCCAGGAACCACAGGATCGGGCACTTCTGTGGGAGCTGCTCCTGGAAAAAGCCAAAGACAGAACGGACGCCCTCACTCGGGAGAGTCAATACCGTAAAATGCTCGGAGAGGATGTCGCCCCTGAGGACATCGAAGCCGCCCGCGCCTTTCGACGCCTCTCATGGCTCAACGACATGGAGTCCATGACGCCCGAGCAGCACCCCCTGGCCATGCAGCTCTTGAAGGAGGCCGCCCCGGATCTCAAGAAAGTTCGCAAGGAGCTGAAAGACCGGAGGGATGTGTTCAATTCCACCCTGTCCCTGAGAAACATCGTGGATGAATACACTCCCATCTTTTTCCTCAGTCTCTATCTCTCCTCCCATTCACCCCATGTGGGACTGGTGGAAATGGGGGACACCTATCCCGTTCGAGGGAATGTGAGGCGCACGATGCGGGCGGGCAGGCTCGTCAACCTGCTCAACGCCATGGGGCCGAGAATCGCTCGAGAAAGCGGGCTCCCGAACATCCTCCGGGACACCACCCGTGGAGGCGGCCAGGAGGGCGGCTTGGGCAAGTCCCCGGCAGTCCATCATCCGTGCTGTGACGTGGGGGCCCTGGCCGGTCTGCCCGCCGTCTCCCTCATGACCCTGGACGACTACCGGACACACTGGTCCACGCCCCAGGATACGCTGGACCGCGTCCACAAGGGCAATGTGAAAAGGCTGGCTCAGTTTTTTCCGCCCCTGCTGGAAGAGCTTTTTTCACATCCTGCGCTGGCCACTCTGTCCGAAGGAGGAATCCGTGGGCTAGCCAGCCTGGAGGGACAGGCCAAGTTCATCCGCCAGGGAGAGCTCTTTCCCGACCAGCCGGCCCCCAATACCGTCATTTCCGTGCTGCAGGGAGATTCGATTTTCAGGGCTATGGTGCACCAGGATGGGACTTTCTTCATCCCCGGGTTGGCCAACTCGCGGGTCGCTCTCGAAAAGCTGATCCTGGAACCGTACGGTCTCGATCCGGAAACGGGCCGGGTAGGATGGACGGCAGACAAGGCCCAGACGGGAAAAATCAACTACCGCATCAAGGTGAAGAGCGACCTGGCCAGTACGTCCCTCGTCATGTTTCACTGCCTTCAGACAGACGTGATAGGGGTCTTCAATCCCCGCAACCTGGGCCATCTCACCAAGGTACAGCTTCTCGACCGATCGACCGAAGCCACGCCTCTGCGCTACTGGTATTCCAGGATCGACGGCCGGAATACCAATGCCATTTCCATTTTTCTGGAAAAGGGAACCCGCTTCAAGCTCATTTTGTCTGAAACCCTTCTCGGCAAGGACTTCTTCCTCCTCAACAGCACTCCGGAATTCCCCACGGGCAAGGGTTTCCTCATCGGCAGCCCCCCGCAGATTTTTTTCCCGCCGGCTCAAGTGGCAAAAGACCTGAGCCTGCTGCTGGGGGAACGCCTCCAGAACCTGTTCAAGCACGGAATCACCAACCGCCACCTTCAGAACCTCTACTCCGAGTCCATCGATGAACTGAAAAATTCCCAGATAGACCTGGAAAAGAAGCAGTACGGCCCTTACTGGGAGCGGATACAGTCCGCCTGGGCCAAGCTGAACGTCGTCTACGCCGAAATTGAAAGCACTCAGCGGGATGTTCTGACGGGAGTCATGTTCTTCATTGCCCTCTTCGTGCCGTTTGCGTATTGCATGGAGCGCTACCTGTTCTGCTTCCGCGGCGTCTATCAGCAGATCGTTGCGTTTTTCATCATTCTTATCATCACGATCCTCGTCATCCGCGCCCTCCACCCGGCCTTTTACCTGACATACAGCCCCATGGTGGTCATCATTGCCTTCTTCATTGTCGGCCTCTCCTTCCTCGTGTCCTGGATCATCTTCATGCGGTTCGAACATGAAATGGCCAATCAGCACTCTCCCCTGGGAGGAACCCACCCAACGACACCTCAGGCGAGCAAATGGCAGGCTTTCGGAGCGGGATTTGCCATCGGGGTATGCAATCTCAACCGCAGAACGCTCCGAACGGGTCTGACCTGCATCACCCTGATCATCCTGACCTTCACCGTCATGTCCTTCACCAACGTCAAGAGTCTGCACACCACCACCCGCACGCGCATTGCCGACGTTGCCCCCTACCCCGGTGTGCTGGTGCGCCATCAGTATCGCCTCCCCCTGACGCTGCTGACGCTGGAATATCTGCGCGCCCGCTTCGAATCCACCGCGACGGTCTGGCCCAAAGGGTGGATCGATCGGTCCAACAATTCCGATCGCAGCGTTGCACGCATTTATCGGGACGGGGCATATTCCTCGCTGGAGGGCATTCT
>DAIQOB010000105.1:0-8174 GCA_036788075.1 Syntrophobacteraceae bacterium | reverse complement strand
GCTAATAATTGTTTATAATTAAGTCTTTTTGAAAAAAGGGGTACAATGGAGAACCTTAGTTGACTCCAAGCCTATCGTGCATAATTTCCATGTTAAAGACGACGGTTTTGTAACCGAAGGCCTTGCGAACTGTCAGGCATGGAGAGAGGGAAAAAGAGATTTTGTCACCATTTCTAAATTGGATCAAGACGTCAAGGGAAGAGATTGGTTCAAAACGGCTGCAGCCATGAGCGGCATCGGCTCATAGTCCAACGAAGGAAAAATTAAAGGAGAATATAATGATCCATGTAACCGACAAGGCGGAACAGGTACTCAAAGAATATTTCAAGGGAAAGGAAATCACCCCCATACGTGTTTTCCTGCAGTCCGGTGGGTGAGGCGGTCCGTCTCTGGCAATGGTTCTGGACGAACCTAAAGATACGGATGATGTTTTCAAAGTGAACGGTTTTACCATGATGGTGGACAAAGACCTTCATGTGCAGACAAAAGATTTGACAGTGGACTATGTTGACTACGCCATGGGCGCCGGTTTTAAGGTTACGTCGGAAGTTCCTGTGGGCGGGGGCGGCGGTTGCGGCTCTGGTTGCAGTTGTTAGTGATTTTCTAGGGACTGTCCACTCCGGTTTGGAGCTCTATGAACGGGGATCCGTGATGGATTCCCGTTTTTTAATGTCGTTTTTTCTTCGAGGACTTTTGATTGATGCGCGTTCGTGAAGATTTAAGGAATCTGGCTATCATTGCACATGTCGACCATGGAAAAACAACCCTTGTGGACGCCATGCTGTGGCAAAGCGGCGTATTCAGAGACAACGAGCAGGTCGCCGAGCGGGTCATGGACAGCATGGATCTGGAGCGGGAAAAGGGTATCACCATCATGGCCAAGAACACCGCCATTGTCTACAGGGGGACAAAGATCAATATTGTGGATACTCCCGGCCATGCTGATTTTGGCGGGGAGGTTGAACGGACGCTCAACATGGTGGATGGCGTGATGCTCCTCGTGGATGCCACGGAGGGACCGCTTCCCCAGACGCGTTTTGTCCTGGGCAAAGCGCTGGCGCGCAAACTGCCGCCCATTGTCGTCATCAACAAGATCGACCGTCCTGACCGCCGCATCGCTGAAGTACTCGAGGAAATCTACGATCTTTTCATCGATTTGGACGCCACCGAGGAGCAGCTTGATTTTCCCGTGCTGTACACCAATGCCAAAAAAGGCATCGCCCTGAGAGACCCCGAAGGTGAAGGGAAGGACCTGGAGCCCCTGTTTGAAAGCATTCTTTCCGCCATCCCGTCGCCTTCGTACGATCCGGAGGCTCCCCTGCAGTTCCTGGTGACCAATCTCCACTACAGCGACTACGTGGGACGGATTGCCGTGGGGAAGGTGGTCAGCGGTTCCCTGTGCCAGGGACAGGACGTAGCCCTCCTGAAAACGGGCGAGCCCCCTCAGAAAGCTCATCTCAGCGTGGTTTACACCTACGAGGGACTCAACCGGGTGGAACGGAGTACGATGAACGCCGGGGATATAGCGGCAGTGGCGGGAATTCCCGAGGCGTTCATCGGTGATACCGTCGGGGACCTGCTGGATCCCAGACCTTTACCCACCATCACCGTGGAAGAGCCCACCATCGCCATGGATTTTTCCGTCAACACCTCGCCCCTGGTGGGTAAGGACGGTAAATATCTTACCTCGCGACACATCAAGGAGCGGCTGGACAAGGAACTGCTCTACAACGTGAGCATTCGAGTGGAGCAGGCGGAAAATCGGGATTCCTTCAAAGTCAGTGCGCGTGGTGAGCTTCAGCTGGCGGTCATGGTGGAAACCATGCGCCGGGAAGGATTCGAGCTTTCTTTGTCCAAGCCAAGGATCATCACCCGAGAAATCAATGGTGAAGTCTGTGAGCCCCTGGAACTGGCAGTCATCGATCTTCCCGAGGAGCATGTGGGCATCGTGACGGAAATGATGGGGGTGCGGCGTGGACGCATGACCAAGATGGTCAACCACGGGTTTGGCCGAGTGCGCCTGGAATTTGAAATTCCCTCACGGGGACTCATTGGCTTCCGAAATCAGTTCATGACGGAAACCCGGGGAACCGGTATCCTGAATGCCCTGCTCATCGGCTATACGCCTTATGCCGGAAACATCACCGGCCGGCCCAACGGGGTGCTGGTGTCGGACCGTGCGGGCAGGGCCGTGGCCTATGCCATTTTTCACCTTCAGCCTCGAGGCACCATCTTTGTCAATCCGGGGGACCCGGTTTATGCCGGGATGATCGTAGGTGAAAACTCGCGTGCCGAAGATCTCTGGGTCAACATCACCAAGGAAAAGAAGCTGACCAACATTCGCGCAGCGGGCTCCGATGAAGCGCTGCGCCTCATTCCTCCCCGGCAGTTCACCCTGGAACAGGCCATGGAATACATCAGCGACGATGAATATGTAGAAGTAACACCCGGCTCCCTCCGACTTCGCAAAATCAAGACACGCTCGGACCGTTAGCTGCCAGGTAGGTGTCCGCCTCCCCCTTTGTCAGGAGGGGAGGCGGATCTGGGTGGTGGGGGATGAGCTTCTCCGTATCTCCGGCCGTCAGGCGGGAATGCGCTTTTTGCTCCCCACAGAAAGATCATGCAGGGGAATGAGGATATCGGCCATCTCTTTTATCTTCTGAACGCTTTCGCACGCGGCGAATACATCGGTGTGTACGCCGCATGCGACGGCAGGCGCATTGGGCGGGAAGTTCTCCTGGTTGCAGCAAAAGCCTGTGATGACGGCGCGGCCGGCGGAAGTGTTGATGACCACGGATTGACCGCCGGGAGTATGGCCGGGTGAAAAAATCAGGTCGATGCCATCCATGAAGTGGACGTCGCCCTCTACCTGTTCCACATTCAGTCCATCCAGCAGATCGGAGTAATAACGGTGATCGAGGGGATGGGGATGGAGGAAAAATTCATATTCAGCCTTCTGCACGATGATCCGTGCCTGGGGACATTTGTAGTCGTTTTCGCAGTGGTCATTGTGTAAGTGGGTATGGATGATGATGTCGATGTCTTCGGGCTTCAGCCCATGCTTTTCCAGGGCATCCTCGAATTCAAGGACCTCAAAGCCGTTCTCCTGCCCAACGTAATCCGGGACGACAAACTGCTCCAGACCGGTGTCTACTATAATCTTTTCATCTCCGCCGTCCACGAGAAAAGAGTAGATGGGAATCCAGATCCTTTTCCCATAACCCCGCAGATAGGTCATGATGCCTTGGTCCGTTTCGTTGGCTCCGATCACCATCGGATAAATCACGTATTCCTTCATGGCAACCTCACTTCTGTGCGTTTAAAAGTTAGGATCGTTTCAAAACAGATCCCCTGTCAACCGTCGTTCCAATAAAAAAGCTTGTTTTCATTATATATCATGGGAAGGAAGTGTATTCCAGTCGTCCCTCTTGAAGATCTCTCTTTCCTGTGTGGGTTGACAGAACGGTAAAGATACGTTTATATTTTACACAATAGATACAGTTACTTGTTATTTCAGGTTTGAATTCATTCATAAATTTCTATGTAAAAAGCTGCTGTTTGAAGGTCTTCCCATCAGGGCGATCTAAATTTTAACCCTTTGAACTTAATTCCAATATGCTGCCAGGCCTTTCTCGAGTGGCACCGAAGAAGAGGCTCTGTTCCGTTTGCCGTCTTTCGATTTTTCAGCGCAGTTTGTCTTCGAGTTGGTTTTTCAGCACGAATAATCTTTGTCAACCTTGACAAATCGCAGGGAGGGTTCGGACAGCGCGGGACGGAAGGCGCCTGATGACTCTGGTGCCCCCTCCCATGGGTGCGGAAGGGTTCTGCGGATTCATGGAGCCTCCCCGCGGTGTGACTTTGGGTGCCACTGAAGAGGCCGGATGACAGCGACAGAAACGAAAGGAAGGGTGACCGCTCATGGTTGATCCGTTTGCTGTGAAAGACTGTGCGCTCATCTCCATCGCAACGGGTAAAGAAGCCCAGAACCTGCGCGAGTTGAGTGATCGCCTGGAAACCATACATTCAGGTTGCATTTATTATCATTTCTGGGGAGGGATGCTGCGCCCCAGCTTCGATGAGCCCGAATACCAGAATGACTTTGCGGCATGGGCCTGGCGGAGTCTCCATGATTCGCGCCTTGCAGAGAGGCTGGCCATCATTGACCCAACCTATTACAAGGATATCGAAGAGTTGCGCAGGGAGCTCATGGATGTCATCGAGGAAAGGCTTGCCGAGAGCGAATTCGTGCCATGGGCCCGCTCAGGACAGCGTTTCAAGTTCATTCGCTCCCAGATTGTCGTGTTCGACACCGGCATACGCATCGAGCACCCCAGTGAGCTTCGAGATCGGATTCCCAAGATGTCCCTTGGAAGCATTTTCTATCATTTCATTGATGCGAGGCGGCGGACAAAGGATGGGAAAAACGATTTCGTACAATGGTTTCTCAGCTTCAACCTGGGGATTTATGACGATCTCATCAAGCGCATCAACAGCATCGATCCATACTTCACGACTTTGTCGGCGTTGAGGAACGAGCTCCATGCGGTATTCGAAATGTGTCCTATGGAAGGGTGATGGTCATGGCCAATTTACTGGAAAGTTATGCTCAAATCATTGGAAATGAAGTTCTGGACCACCTCCGGCAGCTTGCGGAGCCCCTGAAGGGCATGAATGTCGTCCATGTGAATTCGACCCGGGAGGGGGGAGGGGTGGCGGAAATCCTGAGCTGGCTGATTCCTCTCAAGAGGGAATTGGGGATCAACGCGGAGTGGGAGGTCATCACGGGCGAGAAAGAGTTTTACCAGTGCACGAAAAGTTTTCACAACGCCCTTCAGGGGGATCGCGTGGAAATCCCTCCCGCCCTTTTGAAGGCCTACGAAAAAACCAACGAGGAAAATGCTGAACGCATGCGTCGTCAACTGGAGGATGCCGATTTCGTCTTCATCCATGATCCTCAGCCGGCGCCTCTCATGAAGCTGTGTCCCCATCGGAAGGGGAAATGGGTGTGGCGTTGCCACATCGATTTGAGCCGTCCCTATCGAACCGTCTGGAAGTACCTGCGGGATTTCGTGGTGGGTTATGATGCCAGCATCTGGTCCCTGGCGGATTTTGCCCAGCCGCTTCCGCACCCTCTTTATCTCATCGCACCCAGCATCGATCCGTTGAGCCAGAAAAACAGGGAGCTCTTTCCCGGGGAAGTCAAGGCAGTCTTCGACCGGTGGGGGTTGGATCCGGAGGTGCCGTTGATCACTCAGGTTTCCCGCTTTGATCGTTTTAAGGACCCGTTGGGAGTCATCCATGCCTACCGTCACATCAAGGAGTTCACCAATGTGCAGCTGGTATTGGCAGGAGGCGGTGCCACGGACGATCCCGAGGGTGAGGAGGTCTTGAAGGAGGTAAGACTTGCGGCCGGAGACGATCCCGACATCCATATCCTCCTGCTGCCTTCGGATGCTCACCGGGAAATCAATGCGCTGCAGCGGGCTTCCACCATTTGCCTGCAAAAATCCACCAAGGAGGGTTTCGGCCTTACGGTGACGGAAGCCATGTGGAAAGGAAAGCCCGTCATCGGCGGCGACACCGGGGGCATTCGCCTGCAGGTTGTCAATCACCATACCGGATTTCTTGTAAATACTCCTGAAGGGGCAGCCCTTCGAGTGCGTTACCTCCTGAAGAACCGGGACAAATTGGAAGAAATGGGGCGAAAGGCCAAAGACCTGGTCCTCAACAACTTCCTCGTGACACGTCATCTGCGCGAATACCTGACGCTCATTTTTGCCACCATGCATGAGAGCGTCGAGAGAATCCAGGTGTGATGACTGACAGCACTGAAGGAACAATGCAGATCGAGAATGTCCCGGATTTCTGGGAGCGCTTGTCTGCCTCCAGGACGCGATTTCTCGGGCTGGATTACGATGGGACCCTGGCTCCTTTTCATGAGGACCCCATGCAGGCGAAGCCCCTCCCCGGAGTGTTGGATCTTCTGCGGACTCTCGCAGGGGAAAGCGAGACCAGCCTGGCCATTGTTTCGGGAAGACCTGTAGCTGAGGTGTCGAAACTGCTGAAAAATCTCCCGGTGACCCTCGTGGGCAGCCATGGCTTTGAACTGCAGCGCCCCGAGGGAAAGATCCAGCGCATCGGGCACCTTTCAGACGAGCAGAGGGAGGGGCTCGGGAAGGCAAAGGGTCGGGCTTTGGAACGCGGGTATGGGCCAAAGCTGGAGTATAAGATGGCGTCCATTGCTCTCCACACGAGGGGTTTGGACCCTCGGTTGGCTTCCGCCATGGAAGAGGCCATGTATGCTGAATGGAGCGCACTGGCCGGGCCGCATGGATTGGAATGCCGCCGCTTCAATGGCGGAGTCGAGATCCGTTGCGCCGGGTGGCACAAGGGGGATGCGGTATCAGAGCTGCTGCAGCTCGAGCCCTCAGGGGTTTTTCCGGTCTATGTGGGCGACGATGAAACGGATGAGGACGTCTTCCGGATGATCCGGGAGCGGGGAGTCGGCATAAAAGTCGGCAGGTCTTCTTACTCCACCGCTGCGGAAGGATTCCTGGAAGACTGTCGGGCGGTCAGGAAATTCCTGGAAGCGTGGATTTCCATAACCTCTACCATCAGGAGATGATGACGTATGGAAACAACCAGACTTGCGGTGGTTTCGAACCGCCTGGCCATTGTCGTGGAAAAAGGGAACAATGGGGAGTGGGTCATCAAATCAGGCTCGGGTGGCCTTGTGACGGCCCTGGGGCCTGTCTTGAGAGACCGCGGTGGTCTATGGATCGGCTGGCTGGGATCCAATCTGCTGGAATCTCTGGATGATCAGGCCCTTGAAACGCTTCTTGCCGAGGGCTCCCGGGAGACGGGCTATTCCCTCAAGCCCGTCGAACTGACAGAAGAAGAGATTCAGAAGTACTATTTCGGCTTCTCCAACGAAATCCTCTGGCCTCTTTTTCACGATTTGCCCTCGCGATGCAATTTTGACCCCGCCTATTGGGAGGTTTACGAGAGGGTCAATGAAAAATTTGCCGGGAAGATTGCCGAAAATACGGGGGAAGAAGAAGATTATGTGTGGGTTCACGATTATCAGTTGATCCTGGTGGCAGATCAACTGAAGAAGATGGGAGTGAATCGGCACACCGGTTTTTTCCTCCACATTCCTTTTCCCCCACTGGATGGCTTCATTCGCCTGCCTTGGCGCTTCCAGATCCTGGAGGCAATGCTCCAGTACGACCTCGTGGGGTTTCAGACGGTGCGCGACCGGCGGAATTTCATGGATTGCGTGCGCATGCTGATTCCTGATTCAAAGGTGATTGGGCACGGCCAGGTGGCGAGGTGCTTGACCCCCAGGAGGGAAGTGCTGGTGGGGACTTTCCCCATAAGCATCGATTTCAGGCAGTTTGCCGAGATTGCCGGGACCCGGGAAGTGGAGGACCTGGCGTGGATCATCCATGCCAATCTTCCCGATCGGCAGTTGATCCTCGGAGTGGACCGCCTGGACTACACGAAGGGAATTCCTCATCGATTGCACGCTTTTGCCAATGCCCTGGAGCGCTACCCGGACTTGAGAAAGCACATCACCCTGGTTCAGGTCGTCGTGCCCAGCCGCGAGGATGTGCCGGAATATGAAGCCCTCAAGCGTGAGATCGAGAGGCTGGTGGGCGAAATCAACGGTCGATTTACGGAGGTGGGGTGGACCCCCATCCATTACATCTATCGCTCTCTCAGCCGGGTGGAATTGCTGGCGTACTATCGTACCTGTGAAATCGCCCTCGTTACGCCTCTCAAAGATGGAATGAACCTGGTGGCCAAAGAATACTGTGCCGCCAGTGTCGAAAACAACGGTGTATTGATCCTGAGTGAATTTGCCGGGGCGGCCGCTCAGCTTCAGAATGGAGCGCTGCTGGTCAATCCCTATGACATTAAAGGGGTTGCCGACGCCATTCATGAAGCATTCATCATGGATCTGGAGACACGCCACACCAGGATGGAGAAAATGAGGCGCTCCATCCAGCGAAACGACATTTTTCATTGGGTCAACGCATTCCTGCGTGCGGGTATCGCCAAGAACTTGAGTCAATTCCCAAGGCAGGAGCTCTTTCTGCCCAAGCCCTCTCTGAAAACACTGCAGCCCAAATCACCCCGATGAACCGTGCACGTTGCCTTTCACCTCCGGC
>DAIQOB010000104.1:0-8195 GCA_036788075.1 Syntrophobacteraceae bacterium | reverse complement strand
CCCCGTAGAGAGAAGGCGCTCGGTTTCCATCCCCTTCATCCTGCGTGGAGACGCCTGTCCATCTTTAGACGCCCCCCCGGCAAAAGTCAATCGGGCAGAAGGACCAGCGAGAAAGGCGTCACCGCGTCGTGCCGCACCTTCTTGACAGCCCTGGGGAATGTGCTTAATTTCCTGCTCGTGTAAATGGCAAAATAAACCAATCAAAACAACAAGAAAGGAGAAAACTCTTATGGCGCTCATTCGTTGGTACGAACATCCCGAAGTGGCGCGTCCAGGCTGGGAGCTGGACCGATTGCAGAAGGAAATGAACCGGTTGTTTTCCGATTTCTGGGGGAGGGGAATGTCCCCTTTCCGAGTGGGTGTTTATCCTGCCTTAAACGTCAGTGAAGACACGAAGAGCATTTATGTACGGGCCGAGCTGCCCGGCATGAAGCCCGACGACCTTGAAATCTCGGTGGAGGGCGACACCTTGACCCTGCGCGGTGAGAGAAAGCTGGCCCAGGCGGGTGAAACTGTGAATTATCATCGGCGCGAACGTGAAGGCGGTCGCTTCCGTCGCGTGTTGACACTTCCCACGAAAATCGACCCCAGCGCCGTGGATGCCTTCTTCAAGGACGGTGTTTTGAAGATTGTACTCCCGAAGGCTCCCGAGGTTATGCCCAAGCAGATCCAGGTGAAGACCTCCTGACGCTGAAGGCGAGTTGGAGGTATTGCTTCTTAATTGGATATGACACTAAGCGAAGAGGAGGGTTGTTGAAATGGCCGAAAAAGAAATGCAGGCGCGTGAAAAAATGGAAATGAAATCCCCCGCCGAGGGCACTCGGGACGTTCCCGTGTATATTCCCGCGGTCGACATTTACGAATCGGAAGATGCTCTCGTGCTGGTAGCCGATATGCCCGGCGTTGGATCGGACAATGTCTCCATAGACATTCGAGACAACCAACTGACCCTGCGAGGCACCATTCAGCTGGAACCGGGGGACAAGGAGCGTTTATTGCTTCAGGAATACGGAGTCGGTGATTATTTCAGAGAATTCGCCCTGGGGAGGACCATCGACCAGGCTAAAATTGAAGCCGCCATGAAAGACGGTGTTCTGACACTCACACTGCCCAAGGCGGATATCGTCAAACCGCGGAAAATTACGGTGAAGGAAGGCTGATCCGTCATCATTTCAGCATAGGTCCACAGACCGAGCGGTCCTCTGCCGGTTGAACGGTTCAACCGGCAGGACCTCCCGCCCACATTGTCCGCAGCAGCATTCCCTTACCGCAATGACACCGGCATTAGACCTGCCCGCACACAGTGGGATTTTAAGGAACCACGGTCAGAAGCTCCACTTTGCGCGATTCCAATTCATAGAGAATGCCCTCGATCTCGTCCTTCCCGGTTCCCAGTCGGTCCCGGCTGTAGACCACCAGGCGGTTGACCTTCTCCCGCTCGATGTCGTTGAGAAGCTCCCCTCGACTCGTATACCTCTGCACCTCTCCCTGGATCTCGCCTCCGTCCCTCTCCTTCAGATAGCGCAGGCAGGCTTCCTTTTGCTCCGCCAGAGGCCGCTCGTAGCTCCCCCCATCTTCGGGCTTCAGTTCCTCCAGGCGCACCATCAGATAAACCGCCGTCGTTTTACTTGCCATGAGCCTTTCACTCCCGATTCATTTATTGTGACCCTGCAGCAGACCCTATCGAATTTCTTTTATATACCGAAGAAGCACCCTAAAAACAAATGGGTTGATTCTTGACCGCAAAGCGCCTTATTGGTTACATGTCACCTGTAAACGTTCAAGTCAAAAGGATCGAAGGAGAGCTATGGACCGCGGAAAAGATGGAAAAACAAAAGGAAACGGACAGCCGATGGTGTTTGAACAAGGCCCCATCCGTCCTCCCAGCGAGGCGAGCAGCCTTCTGCTGCGCTTCACGCGAAACTGCCCATGGAACCAGTGTACCTTCTGCGGCGTCTACAAAAAGCGACCGTTCAGCCGGAGGTCCCTGGAAGAGATCTGCAGAGACATCGATGCGGTACACGCCATTCTCGAAGAACTGAAAACCCTTTCCCATTCCATGGGGCAGGGAGGAGCTTTGACCCGCCCGGTCCTGAACGCAGTTTTCACCAGCGGAAGCTATTCCGATCTTTTTCGACACGTAGCCGTGTGGGCTTACACAGGAAACGGGACGGTCTTCATCCAGGACGCCAACAGCCTGGTCCTCTCGTCGGATGTCTTCGCCCGGGCATTGCGGTACCTCAAGGAGCGGGTGCCCGGAATCCGGCGCATCACCAGCTATGGCCGAAGCAGCACCATCGCGAGAAAAAGCCTCGATGAATTGAAGGAAATCCGTGCAGCGGGACTGGACCAGATTCACATCGGTCTCGAAAGCGGATCGGACGAGGTCTTGAAAAGGATCAAGAAAGGCACGACCGGTGCGGAGCATATCGAGGCGGGACGCAAGGTCGTGGAAGCCGGCATGAGCCTTTCGGAATACGTCATGCCCGGCCTGGGCGGCCAGGAGCTATCCCGGGAGCACGCATTGGAGACGGCGAGAGTGCTCAACGCCATCGACCCCCATTTCATCCGGCTCCGCAGCCTGCGGGTCCCCCCGCGCACGCCCCTTTACCAGGAGAAGGTTGCCGGAAATTCACACTCCTTTCCGACGACGATACCGCACGGGAGATCCGTCTTTTCATTGCATCCCTGGATGGAATCCACAGCACGGTGGCTTCAGACCATTTCATGAATCTGCTGCCGGAGGTGGAAGGGAAGCTTCCCCAGGACAAGGAGGCAATGCTGGCCGTCATCGATCGGTACCTGGACCTCCCTCCGGAAGAAAGGCAGCTGTACCGCCTGGGACGTCGGGGTGGGGCCATCCAGGGCCTGGACGATCTCCGGAACCCCTCTCTGCGGGCCCGGCTGGAACAGGCGCGCCGTGATTTGCAGGCTCAGACGGACTCCAGCCTGGAAGAGGTCATCACCCAACTGGGGGACCAATATGTCTGACGGGTGTTTAATGGGAGGGGAAGTGGCGGACCGGCGCCGCAGGTAACGGGAGGCTCTTCTCATCCAGTGGGGCTTCGAGGAGTGCAAATCGCTGAAAAACATTCACCCTTCTATGGCTTCAGCCAAAGGTCGTTCAGGTCGATTTCGATTTCTCCAAACGGTTCCGCCTGCAGTTGATCGTTTTCTGCAAAAACCCCCAGCAGCACCCATCTACCGGATTCCAGCCTAAAAACCTCGACCATCTCGGCCACGGGGTCGATCAACCAGATATGACCGACCCCATGCTGAGCATAAACGGTCATTTTTTTGGTTCGATCCAGGCGAAAGGTGTTCGGGGAGAGCACCTCGCAGACCCAGTCCGGGGGAACCGAAATCCAGTTGGTTTCCTCTGAATAGGGGAAACGCTCCTTTTTCCAGCCCGCGAGGTCAGGAACAAAGATGTCTCCGCTCAAAGAAATTTCCGGCTCGACAATAATGATCCACCCTCCGGGACCGCCACCGCGTCCCATTTGATAGGGTGGACCGATTTCCTTGTCGAGAGCCGAGCATGTAAAGGTGTGCTGTCGTGAGGGCCTTGGAGTCACAACCAGCTCGCCGTTGATGATCTCCCCTCTCGCATTCTCGGGAATGGAGTACAAGTCTTCGTAGTCCGCCCTCTTTTTTACAGCCTCGCTCATGATGGTCTCCTCCGGATCTGGAAAGCCGCTTCAGACCACACCTTTGCGCTTCATCTCCTCCAGTTGATTCGGGCCCCAGCCGAGCTTCAGATTGTAAATGTATTCATTGTCGGCTCCCACGGGACGGCAGATCCATTTGACGCGGGGCGGGGTTTCGGTCATTTTCCACGGCTGGTTGGCGAGGGTCACACGATGGTAATGCGGGTCTTCCAACTTTTCGAAAACCCTTCGCACCCAGAAATTCTCCGTGTCCATGGCTTCCATGGCGGATGAAATCCTCCCGGGAGCCACAATCCCTTCCCCGATGTTTCTGTTGTAATCCATGACCGCACTGTAAATTTGATCGTAGGTGCGCGTCTCCGTCCATTTCTCGATCTCCCGGTACATGATCGTCATGTTGTCGATATTCAAGCGATCGGAGATGGTCGGGAATTGCTTCTGGAGGTCCGGGCGATCCAGGATCGTACAGAGGGCCTTCCAATTGACGTCGGAAAAACCCGAAAGGAAGACATATCCGTCCAGGCATTTGAAATAGGTGTACGGGAAGACCCCGACGTCATAATTGCCCACACGGGGAATGGCTTCCTGAAAGGCGTGGTAGTAGGTAAGATTGTAATTGATGCAGCGGCCCAGGGCCTCGGCCGGGGAAACATCGATGAACTGTCCTTTCCCTGAAAATTTTCGAAAATGCAGGGCAGCCATGACAGCAACGGCGGCCCAGGAACCCCCGGCATACCATGCCATCCAGTTCCCCTGCCGGGTGGGTATCTCCCAGGGTGCGGGACGCTCGGGATCGCCCGCCGGTTCTCCCGTCACACTCGTGACGCCAGAGTAGGCCTGATCCACGATATCCAGGTCGGCTTTGCCGCAGCCAGCTTTGGGACCGAACTGACCGTACGTGTGGAGCGCACAGTAAATGAGGCCGGGATAGTCCCGGCTCAGCTGACGGTATCCTATCCCCCATGCATCCATGACGCCCGGCTGGAAAGTTTCCACCACGATATCTGCCTGCCTGGCCAGCTTGCGGAAGATCTCCCGTCCTTCCTCGGTCTCGAAGTTCAACGAAATGTGGAATTTGTTGCGGCCTTCGTTCAAATACCCCAGCCCCGTCCCCATGTGCTGGAATCCATGAGGAGAAAAGCTGCGGGCAGGATCACCTCCGGGCGGCTCCACCCGGAGGACTTCCGCGCCCAGTTCCCCCAGGATGGACGTGCAAAAGCAGCCCGAAAGATTGGCATGGCTGCAGTCCAGAACCTTCAGGTGCTCCAGCGCCTCGGGCTTGCCTGCGACCCGTGCCGGATCGTTGGCTTCACGGATCCACTCGCCCCAGCTCTTCTCCCGTTCTCCGTCGTCACCACCCACCATTAGCCTCCGTTTGCTCTACGTCATTATCCCCAGATTATGAAGATTTCGGCAGATTTGAAAAGAAGGAGGTTGTATTATATCTGCGTCGGTCAGCGCCCGCCAGCGTTTATCAGCGTCCCTACGCTGGAGCTCCATCACTCCCGCCACATGCTCGCCGTCAGGCCAGAATGCGCCCGCGTTCTCCATCCCAGTCGGGAGGGGGAGTCCTGCCGGGAGGGCCTTCCACCCATTTGCCGATGGCCTTGCATCGGGTCAGGGTCCGAATCTCCTCAGAGGTTTTTCCCAGAAAGCGCTTCAGCACGAATTCATTGTCGAAACCCACCGGTTTCCCCGCCCACTTGATACGCCCGGGTGTTTCCGATAGTTTCGGCACAATCCCTTCTTCCACCAAATCCCCATAAAGAGGGTCATGTACGGTGGCGGTGAAATTGCGCTGTATCAGATGCTCATCGTGAAAATGATCCCTGCCGTCGTGAACCTTTTCAGCGGCAAAACCCTTCTGACCGGCCAGCATATCGATTTCGGCACAGGTTTTTTCCTCGGCCCACCGTCGGATGATATCCAGGAGCACCACGGCGTTTTCTTCCTGCAGGCGCGCTCCATGCGTAGCGAAACGAGGGTCCGAAGCCAGTTCGGGCTTTCCCATGGCTTCGCACAATCCACGAAACTGGTCCTCCGTCGCTGCCCCTATGGCCACAGCCGCATCCCGGCAACGAAAGATGTCTGCAGGGCAGATGGCCACATCCCGATTGCCGCTGCGGCCCCGCGCCTCCCCGGTGAAACCCTGCCACAGCCATGTCCAGTCCAGCACACGCATGAGGTTTTCCACCTGCGAATATTCGATGTACTGCCCCTCCCCCGTGCGATCTCTGTAGGAAAGCGCTCCCAGGACACCGACCGCGCCCATGAGCCCGCCGAAATAATCCGCCAGCCAGATACCCGACTTCAGCGGTAGCCGTTGAGGAAAGCCCGTGATGGAGGCCATGCCCGACTCCGCCTGGGCGATGGCATCGTAGGAGGGGCGATCTTCATAGGGACCCCACTGACCGAATCCGTTGAGAGCGATGTAAACGATTTTGGGATTGATCTCCTTCAGTTGGCGGTACCCGATGCCCCAACGGTCCATGGTGCCCACCCTCAGGTTTTCCACCACGACGTCGGAACGCCTGACCAGGTCCATGAAGAGCTCTTTGCCATCCTGCACCCGCACGTCGATGCCCAGATGATACTTGTTGCGCGCCTCTTTCAACCAGCCCAGACCGGCACCCCTATAGAATCTCGCAAAGGGAGAAAAAGAACGCATGATATCCCCCGTTCCGGGGAGCTCCACTTTGAAGACCGTTGCCCCCAGTTCCGCAAGATAGCTGGTAAGGGATGAAGCAAGCACCAGCACGGAAAGCTCGATGATTTTGATGTCTGCAAGTGCTTCGGGCTTTTCAAATGCTTTGGAAGGGTCCAGCAGGGATGCTGCCCATTGGAAATAATCTTCTTGGGGCATGCGGGTTCTCCTTTCAGAATGCGTCGGAGACTGCCGATGGATCTGCCGGCGGCGCTGAGGTGGAGGGACGAGGAGCGAAGAGACGATGGCAAGAACCTCCCCCTCCCCTCTTGAAGCACAGGAGGGAGAGAGGGAGATTCAAAAAGCCAGCTTTTTAATGATGGTCATGCACGTAGAAGGGCCATTTGTGGAAAAACCACTCGTTCCAGAGCAGAGGGATGATCCACCAGAAATTCCAGATGAGGGATTCACCGTGGAGCAGTCTTTCGGCGATGCCGTGCTCCATATGATGATTCCCCAGGCCCCAGTGACCGAAGTTGACGTAATAGAAGAACATATAATTCAAGACACAGAGCACCAGAACCCCGATGGTCCGGAACCAGAAGGCTCCCCAGGAATCGACGTCGGACATGGGGCACATGTCGTCAAAGTAATGGTGCCAGATGAGGAACGGAATCAGGGTGAAGCCGGCGATCTCCGCAGCGTGGTACCACAGGAACCGCGTCATGTTGTCTTTGGCGTGCTCGATCACCTGTGCCATATCGCCAGGGAGCCACGAGGGGGCGATGTTCACGCAGAAAAGGGCAATGAGGTAGCCCAGGATGACGTTGATAACAAAAGAGATGAGTCCTTTCCAGGGCTGGGGCAGTTTGATGAGGGTCCAGGGCTTCATGCGCCAGACATTGGCTGTCATGAAGAGGACGATAATCATCCATTCCCACCAGCCGAAGACCCAGTGCAGGTGGGCAGTTCCGTCGATGTTGCCCCACCAGGGAAAGCTCATGCCGATGGATGTGCCCAGGGTCTTTCCAAACACCATACCCCAGAAGGGAACGATCAGGACCGTATAAAAGAAGAGCGTCAGGGTAGAAGTCCAGCCGATTTCCGCCAACCCGGCCTGGGGTTGAGGAAGGTCGCTGGGACGGACGGGCCATTTGCCGAAAAGAATCGTAACAAAAGGATAGCTGTAAAACCCGATGAGTACAAAACAGACCACGGCGCTTTCAGCAAAGTGCTTTGCCTTCATTGTAGCAAGGTCCATGGTCTTTCCGTCGGGCAGGATCACCTTTCCAGCTTCGGCCAGAGCGTTGAGATTGGCCTGGCTCAGGAAATTGAACCCCAATCCGAGAACCCGGTAGAAGATGACGTGGATGACAAACCAGACGATGATGAGATTGACGAAAACGACTTGATAGATGCATGCGAAGTGGAATACTTTAAACACGATGACTACAGTTACGACGACGACTTCGACGATGATGATGGTGGGTTATAGGTTTTCTCCTCCGGCTCAGTGATTTATCTTTATCAAAAACCTTGTTTCGAAGATTTGTTCAGCAGCACAAAAGTAACGAAAAAACTAAGTTGCGCGATTGAAAAATGATCCGAACCTTTATCACCATCTTCTGTCGGTGCATCCTGAAGAGTGAGACAAGCAATTTAAATCCTTCACCTTAACTAAATTCGGATTTTCGTATATGAATGTCTGAAAGGCTTTGATATGATTCAGAATAGTCCAAAAATCAGTTATTCGAAACAACCTGATTATAACGCAAAAATCGCTATTCGCTATGGCCTCTTTATCGGTATAAAAGCCGACGGAAAGGTTTTTGTTACAAACGGCACTGTTCTTGGAGACGATTGGCAGAATATCGTTGCAGTGT
>DAIQOB010000103.1:0-8197 GCA_036788075.1 Syntrophobacteraceae bacterium | reverse complement strand
GGTTGAACGGTTTGTTTTGTTGGAAAACTTTTGCTAAGGTACTTAAGTCACCAGTATTGACGCCCGTCGAGTCCCCCAAAGCTCAACTGACGGAAGGCCATGACGGATCGACTCCGACACCTGGAAGAGGAAGTGGAACGTCTCAAGGCCGGGCTATCCCAGGTCAGGGAGGAAATGCGGGCATTGCGCCAGGAACAGAGCCGGCAGGTCCACCCGGTTGAAGCGATCCTGGGGCAAAGAGGGCTCCCCATCCTCTCCCACGGAGATCAATCGCAGATACTCTTTCCCCCTCATTTCAGTCTCACACAGCTGGAGCGCTTTTACGGGCTCATGCGACGGTACTCTTTCCGCCTCTTTCTGCGCGATCTCATCCAGTTTCCTGAAGGGGAGAGCCTGGAACCCCTTAGCCGCTATTGCTCTTTGCCGACCGTCCAATCCTACTTGCGAAGCCTGGAACAGCTCGACCTGGTGGAGATCCAGCCGAACAGGGGTTACAGGCTGAAGCGCAGGGGAATCTCAAGTTTCGGCCCCACCCTGGAATGGTATGTCTGTGAAATTTTCCGCCGGGAATTTCTTGCCCCCGCGCTCTTCAACCTGCGGTTGAAGCAAACACTTTCCGGCGGCGATTACGATGTCATCGGAACGGTCGCAGGCTATCTCGTTTATGTGGAGGTCAAATCTTCTCCCCCGCGCGGCGTGGAAAGGCCTGCCGTTTCGGCATTTCTTCAGCGCATCGGCGATCTGCAGCCCCACATGTCCATCTTCCTGGTGGACACCGAGCTCCGCATGCAGGACAAGATGGTTCCTCTTTTCATGGAATCCTTCGAAAAAGAGGACCGCAATCCTGAAAATTGGAGGGTAGAGCGACTCGTCCATGAAATATTTCATATCCGGCATGCAATTTATTTGATCAACAGCCGAAAAGGGATGTATAGCAATCTACGGCGGTGTTTTAGAGATTTTCTGAGCCATCAGAAAAAGATATGATGGCTTTGTTGAAGAAAACCGAGCTATCCTGCGATGTTTTCATGGCCTGTGACTGTTTGAAGCTTTCAGGCAGCTCATTCGATCGCGATTGATCTCGATCCCAAGCGGTTTCTGTCGGCTTATGACGCGTTTGATTCAGTGTCTCCACATCTCCAAGGGATATCCACCGGCAGATACAGTCCTGCAGGATATCAACATGGACATCTTTCAGGGCGATTTTGTCTTTTTGCTGGGAAAAGGCGGGTCGGGGAAAAGCACATTTCTCAAAGTTTTGCTGGGTCTTGAGCCTCCTGACCAGGGTCACATCCTCATCGAGGAACGGGACATCGCGGAGATTCCCCCCGGGGAAATTCCTTTTTTCAGAAGGCAACTGGGGATTGTCTTACAGGATTCCAAGCTCCTGATGCACCGCAGTGTCTTCAGAAATGTGGCTCTGCCCCTGGAGGTTGCCGGCAGTGGGGAAGCTTTCGCACAAAAGAGAGCTTTTGCTCTGCTCCGCATGCTGGGACTGGAGGAAAAAGGGGCCATGCCCTGCAAGTGCCTTTCGGCATCCGAAAGACAGCGCGTGGCGATTGCGCGTGCCGTGGTGAACGATCCCGTCATCCTGTTCGCGGATGAGCCGACAGGGGGATTGGATGCCCAGGAAGCGCGGCGGGTCATGAAGCTTCTGGAGGATGTGAGGGTGATGGGAACCACCGTGATCCTGGCCACACACAATGCGTCCCTTCCCACGGCAGTCCCCGGGAGCCGGGTTCTTATCCTGCACCAGGGGAAAATCACCGAACAAACCGCTGCGGAATGATTTATGCTCAATGATACCCTTTCGCACCTTGTAGATCGCACCTGGGATGCACTGCGTCCTCATATCATCCCCTGGCTGAGCGCTGTCATTGCCGTAAGCCTCTGTCTTTTTCTTCTTGCGATCCTATCCGGCCTTGCTGCCACCTACCGCCTCTCCAGGCCTTCCTGGACGGCAGAGGATCGCGCCACCGTCTACATGCACCCGGACATTTCCCGTCAGGTGCAGGAAAGCCTGGCAGAAGAGCTGAGATCTCGTCCCGAGATCCGGCAGGTTTCTTTGATTTCACAGGAGGAAGCGCGGAGAAGAACCGAGGCGCTGCTAGGCCAGTGGAAAGGGATGCTGACTGGCTTGGGCGACGCCTTCTTCCCCCCTTCCCTGGAGATTCGATTCCAACCCGAAACACTGGGCTCCAAAAACCTGGATGCCCTCATAACAAAGATCAGGCAATCTCCGGAGGTCGAAGACGTCCTGTACGGAATGGGGCAATCCAGGCCGATGGTGGAAGGAACCGCCGCCGTGGAATACCTGTGGTGGGGAGGAATGGGCTTTGCGAGCGCTGTCGCGCTGCTGATTCTTTTCCTCTCCAGTCGTGCCCTGATTTTGTCCGGTCGGGATGCACTGGAAATCTATCGCCTTGCAGGAGCAACGGATTTCCATAGCGAGGCGCCCTTTTACCTGGCAGGAATCATGCAAGGATGTATCGGGGCGCTTTTGGCGGTTGGGCTTTCAGTCTTCTCGACGGCTAAATTTCAGACGGTCCTCCCCCCTTTATTGATTCCAGTGGTCCCTTTGAAGGCATGGCAAGAGGTCTTCCTCGCCGTGGGGCTGCTGTCATGCGGGACCGCGCTCGGATCGGCAGGCACCTGGCTGGCCTTGAAGAAAAGTGCGTGACTCTACATGGAGGTTTGCCCGCACAGCAATGGTGGCGTCCATTCTTGTGCTACGCCAAAGTGGTTATGCCGGGCAAGACAACACCCCCCTGCCCCCCTCAAGGGGGGAAGCAACGGAGGGTACCCTGCGGAACAAAGTTGACAGAGTGCTTGTCTGCATTACCATCCTGTGGCCGTACCTTTTTTTCATGGGAGGACAATGCGCGGGGCAGGATCGTCCCGCCGCATCCAACCCTGTGAGGGGCGAATCGGAAATCCGGGATGCAGGGCCGTTTCGGTCACGGGAATTGAAAGTTTCCATCGTGGAGCAGTTGGATCTAAAGCTGCCCCGGTTGGTGGCTCAGAAAGAAGAACTGCTCCAACAACTACAGAAGCTGGAAACAGAACAGTCTGAAATGACTCAAACTCTCCATGCTCTCCGCACCGAAATGGTACAGCGCACCGAGTTGGCAAAAGCCCGCTTGGTCGCTCTTTACAAGTTTCAACAAATGGGCTATGCAATTTCTTTGCTTTCTACCCATGATCTTCGAGAGGCCCCATGGATGGAGCGCATAACAAAGAGACTTTTGGAGGAGGACCACCACATCCTGCGTGATCTCGGCGACCGACAACTCACCCTCCGGAACCTCGAAATGATCCTTTCTCAAGTCAGTGATCGCGCCAACGCCCTCAAGCTTCAAAAAGAGGCTCGGGAGCAAGAGATCCTTTCCGTTCAACGCAAGAAAGCAGAGCTCCTGGATCAGGTCCGTCAGGATGAAAGCCTCTACGCGCAGTATCATGCAGCGTTCATGGAGAACCAGCAAAAACAGGGGGACAGCGCCCTTCATCGAAAACCCATTTTTGACTTTCGAGCCGGGACCTTTTCCGAGCTTCGAGGTGCTCTGCCCCTTCCCACGGCTGGGAAGATCGTCGACACTTACACAACAGAGGGAGGAGCCGGTACGCCGTCCCTGTATCAGAACGGGATCGTCATCCAGGCTCCCCTGGGGCAGCCGGTGCAGGCCGTTTACGGCGGCCTGGTGGTCTACGCCGACTGGTTCAAGGAGTACGGCAAGGTGATGATCATCGATCACGGCGAACACTACTACAGCCTGATCGCTCATGCCGACGAACTCCTGCGCAACGTGGGCGACAGTGTGGAATCGGGCGAACAGATAGCCACGGTTGGAAATTCCGGCTCTTCAAGCGGAGCCGGGATTTATTTTGAATTGAGACATTATGGAAAAGCAGTCGATCCCATGGAATGGTTGGCGGTTCATACTATTTTGACGGAGTGAGGAAGTCCCCATGTTAAAAAACAGAAAACGGACGATAGTGCTGATTGTCGGTATCTCTTTCCTGCTGCTGGGTTGGTCCGGGCTGAAGGCCAAAACAAACCAGGAAAATTCGGACATCTACCAATACCTGAAGCTTTTCAGTGATGTCCTGAATATCGTCCAGGACAACTATGTGGAAAAAGCGGATTCCAAGAAGCTCATCTACGGAGCAGTAACGGGAATGCTGCGCGAACTGGACCCCCATTCCTCATTTCTGAAGCCTGAAGACTACAAGGAACTGCAGATCGAAACCAAGGGGAAATTTGGAGGGCTGGGGATCGAGATTTCCATTCGAGACGGTGTTTTGACGGTCGTCTCTCCCCTGGAAGATACACCCGCTGACAAGGCCGGCATTCAGGCCAATGATCAGATCGTGAAAATCGACGATCAGCCGACCCAGGACATGTCCCTCATGGATGCCGTTCAGAAAATGCGCGGCCCCAAAGGCACCAAGGTCGAATTGACCATTATCCGCAAGGGAGAGCGCAAGCCGCTGGAGTTCGAACTGGTACGGGACATTATTGCTATCCAGAGCATCAAGTACAGGACGCTCGATACCGGTTACGGCTATGTGCGCATTTCCAGCTTTCAGAGCGGTACATCCGCGGATCTACGCAAAGCGCTGGATGCCCTGGAGGAACAAAACCACCCGCTGAACGGTTTGGTCCTCGACTTGAGAAACGATCCCGGCGGGTTGTTGGACCAGGCTGTGGAGGTCAGCGACGAATTCCTGGACAAGGGACTGATCGTTTACACGGGGGGACGCCTTGAGAGTCAGAAAATGCGCTTCGAAGCACACAAGAACTCCAAACCCCGGGATTATCCCATCGTCGTTCTGGTCAACTCCGGCAGCGCCAGCGCCTCTGAAATTGTGGCGGGCGCTCTGCAAGACCATAAAAGGGCGCTTGTTTTGGGAGAGCCTACCTTTGGAAAGGGATCGGTCCAGACGGTCATCCCTCTCAATGACGGGTCCGCTCTGCGTCTGACCACTTCTCTCTACTACACCCCTTCCGGGCGATCCATTCAGGCGAAGGGCATCGAACCGGATATCCTGGTGAAACGGGAGTTGCCTCCCAAGGAGGATGAGGACAACGCCGAAGAGATGCGCCGCATCCGCGAAAAGGATCTTCCCCGTCATATGGAAAATAAGAAGACGGAAACCCCTGAATCGGAAGTGAGCACCACTCAGGCGGAAACACAAAAAATGTTGGCTCAAGACAATCAGCTGCGGCGAGCCCTGGACCTGTTGAAGGGCTACAAAATCATGAATCAATCCATTGCCAATCAGTAGGCATGTTTTCGATTCGTCATGTCCTCATCAGGAGCTCCCAAAAGAACAGACGAAACTTCGGCGGGGCGAAATTCTTCCAGCACGGGAGGAAAACGCCCCCCCGGAAAAACCTCTCGAAGATCCAGGCGTGGAGCTGCAAAGCTCTTCGCCTTTGGATCCCGCAAATTTTCCTTCCTGCCCCTCTTTACCTTATGGATGCTGGCCATTGTGGTTTTAGGGGGCCTCATCTATTGGGGAGAAAACTCCATCAAGCGTTCTTCCTCCCCGGCAGCCCGCGTTGCGGCCTCGTCGTCCAATCCTGAAAAACGGTCCTCTTCCAGGGAGGAGGCTCATCAGGACACAAACCGAACGAAATCCATGCCTTCGGAACCACCCTCCGCACCGTCCCAGGCCGCTTCCTCCAGAGATGATTCGGCCCAAATCGCCAGGCAAGCAAAGCCCAAAGGCGGCGACAGGGACCAGGAAACCCATCCGCCCCCTCAAATCGCTCCTTCTGAAGAGGCAGGAGAACGGCAGTCTTCAAAGCCCACAACGGCCGGGGAGGAGCGCAGCACCCCTGCCCCCCAGGCGGACAGGCCTTTGCTTCCTTTCAAGGAGATCCCTCCCGCTCAGCAGTCCACACCCCCGACAGCCACCAGCAAGCCTGAGAGGACGGAATCCCCAGCGCATACGGAAAAGCTCTCCCTTGCCCTGAACCGTCCTGAACCTTTGGCTGAGCCGTCTGTGAAGCCTCCTGTTCCTCCACCGGCGCCGCCTCCCACCTTAGCCCGAGTGGCCATTGTCATCGATGACCTTGGGCAGGATTTGGAAATGGCGAAAAAATTCCTGGAAATCCCCCTTCCCGTAACGTTTTCGGTGCTTCCCTATCAGAGTCATAGCAGGGAAATCGCTCGACTCGCCCACGATCGCCATCGTGAAGTTCTTCTCCATCTTCCCATGGAGCCCCATGGATACCCCAAAACCAATCCCGGCGATGGCGCTCTGCTCCTCAGCATGACTCAGGACCAGATGCGGCAGACTCTGGAATCCGCCTTGGATTCCAGCCCGCTTGTATCGGGAGTGAATAACCACATGGGGTCCCGTTTTACCGAAGACACCCGTTCCATGAAGCTTCTCCTGAGAGAATTACAGGAGAGGAATCTCTACTTTCTTGACAGTTTTACGAGCCCCAAGAGCACGGGATTGGCCGCCGCACGGGATTTTCGGATGCCTGTTGGGCGCAGGGACATATTTTTGGACCACGAGGTAAAGGAAGAGTTCACGCGCGCTCAGATCCAACGGCTCATTCGAAAAGCCAAAATCCAAGGCACCGCTATCGCCATCGGGCATCCCCACGACAGCACACTCCGAGTCCTTCGAGAGAGTGCCGGCACGTTTCGAGAGGCAGGCATCGCAGTCGTGCCGGCCGGGCAGCTCGTTACGGCTCCTTCACCTGCAGGGGCCAGGAAATGAAGGTATGCGGCGGGGCTGTTTCCTTCCTTACATGGCAAATGATTTGCTCTTGACCTTTGAAAAGGGAAAAGCTATCCATCCGGCATAGACTGTGCAAAGTCACAATTTATAGATAAGGCTCTGTCATTATAAACCGAGTATCTGAATAGGGAGGATCCTCTGCGATATGTTCGGAATGATTAAGATTCTTTTTCTTTTTGTACTGGCTTTTCTGATACCGGGCGGCGCTTCTGCCGGGGATGCACCTTCAACCAGGAGCGCTGATACGCAATCGGCGCAGGCTCAAGCTCCACAGGAAGGACCTGTCATCGAGATCGCCGAACCCACCTACGACTTCGGCGAAGCTATGGAAGATGCCGAAATTTCACATGACTTTATTGTCAAAAACACAGGGAAGGCGGTACTCCAAATCGAAAAAGTCAGCCCCGGCTGAGGTTGCGCCGTTGCCCGGTTTGACCAGGCAATCCCTCCCGGCGGCGAGGGAAAAATTACCCTGAAGGTGAAACTCAGAGGTTATCAAGGCAAAATCAAGAAAGACGCAAAGATTGTCAGCAACGATCCCCAGGGAGCTCGCCTGGCGCTGACCGTGCAGGGAACCGTCAAATCCTTCGTGGACATTCGTCCGACGGACAGCATTGCGTTTCGTGGAACGAGTGAGAAGATGTCAGAGAGCGTCGTCGAGCTCATGTCCGTATCTCATCCTTTCCAGATTACCAAAACGGAAACCAACCTGGAGGGCAAGATCCGGTATGACATGGAGACAGTGGAAGCGGGCAGGCATTACCGCCTGAAGGTAACGAACCTGATGCAGCAGGGGAATTATGCCGGTTACATCAGATGCACGACGGACCTGGCGCAAAAACCCGAGATTCTCATCCGTGTGAACGGCGCTATCCAGGGGGACATCGACGTCAAGCCCAAAACGCTTTTACTGGGCAACCTCGCTGCCCAGCAGCCGACTCGCATGGGAAAGGTGATCGTAGCGAGTTGGGGGAACAAACCTTTCAAGATTTCCAAATTGACTTATGATGCATCTCTCCTTGAAGTCACTCAGCAGGCCGTCCCAGACCAAAATGTGTATTACCTGGAGCTCAAGCCCAAGATGGAAAATGTGCCGCCGGGAAACCAAAAGCTCACCGTCCTATCCGTTGAGACGGATGCAACTCCAGGATCACCGCAGGATGTTCAGGTTCATGTGATCAACTCTACACAGACATCTCCCCTGGGGGTGGGAGGCATCGGCAGCAAGGCTCCGTCCCGGGATCAGCAGGCTCCCCAACAGCAGGGTACCTCTCAATAGAATACCGGCCCCGTCTCGGTGCGGCGGGGCCGAGAGCCCTGCCCTACCGGGATTCCAGGGGTAAGCCCGCGTCCTTCCATAGGGACAAACCGTTCGGAAGAATCCGCACATGAGGATAGCCTTTGCCCTGCAGGGTTAAGGCCAAATCTTTGCTGAGAG
>DAIQOB010000102.1:0-8205 GCA_036788075.1 Syntrophobacteraceae bacterium | reverse complement strand
GATGGCGCTGAAAAAAAGCAGGGCCATCCAGGGGAACATTCTTCTTAGACCGTGAACAGGCATAGGATTCATAAATTTCGTTGAAAGTTTAAATAGTTATCTGATTAAAATGTACAAATAGTAACGCACTTTCAGAAGTTTTCCAACCCCTATATGTCTAAACTTCTCTAGACTCGAAAGCGTCAAAAGGGGGGCAGTAGCCGGGGAATGGGTCCGGCAGACACATTTTGATGCGGGGAGGTCAAGGGCCGTCCGCAACCTCGATGCGGCTGCTGAGGCAGGCACGGCAAGACCCCGATCGAATGCGGGCGGCATCCGAGAGTGAGAGCACCCCCACGATGTTTGCAGGGGTTTCCCTGTGAATGAAGAGCCTTTGAACGTCTGCAAAAACCATTTCTCGTATGACGAGAACCAGCGGATCGTCGTAATCACATGACCGGACCGGGCTGTTCATGATGGATTTTGCTGGATCTTCCGGGGAGATCCCGCGTTTGTAGGCCATGAGCAGATCCGTTTTGGAAACCACGCCTACGGGTTGCCCCTCGCGGCTCAAGATGAGCACCGCGCCCACGTTATTGGCTTCGAGGCCTTCCATGATGGTCATGATACTTTCGTCCTCGCGGTTGAAGAAGACCGAAGGAGTCATCACTTCGTGGACCCGGAGAGCGTCTGCCATGCTGCTGTCCGAAACACTCGCCCGTGGCCGGGCTACATTTCTTTCGCACTTATGACAATACCTGTAGAGCAGCCCGCAAATGTCGTAATAGGCCAAGACCCCCGATGCCTGCTTCGGATCATCTCCCGTGACAAACACGCGGTGAACCTTGTGAGTGCGCATGAGGTCGAGAGCGGATTCCAGGGTGTCTTCAGGAGAACAGAGCACTGGGGACGGCATCATGATGGCTTCAAGGGGTGTCTCGATGGGTATGCCCGCGTAATAGGCTCCCATGATGTTGGTCTTGGAAACTACCCCGATGACTTCGTCATTTGCATCGACGATGAGGAGTGAGTTGATGCGGAACTTGATGAGCAGCTTGGCTGCCTCGTTGATGGATGCTTGTTTATGCAGATGAGTGGCAATCCTCCGCATGGCGTCTCGGACCTTGAGACCACTCAGGACGCTTTTTTTGTCGATGATGGGCATGGTCAGCTCACAAAAAATGATGTGGTGAAGGAAGCCTGAAGAGATCAGGTGGTCTCGCAGCCGGGTCGCTCCATGAGGTAGTAAAACACCCTGGAAATGTACACGATCCCGATGAGCTTTCCGTCCTCCAGGACGGGAATGCGGCGCATGTGCTTTCGGATCATGATGTCCACGATGAAAAGAAGCTGCGTATCCGGAGTGATAGAGGTCAGGTCGGTGGTCATGATGTCTTCCACCCGTACAGACTTGGCCCGTTGGCAGCTTTCGTCCAGGAAGCCTGCAACGTCCATGTCGTTCATCTCTCCCCAGATGTGAATGTGCTTGGGGCGCATGAGGAGGAGGATGTCAAACATGGAAACCATCCCCACGAGCTCTGACTGATCGTTGGTGACCAGGAGACCAAAGCTCTTGGATTTCTGTTCTTCACTGGCCAGCTTGAAAATCTTGACGGCTTCGGCAACAGACATGCCGGGTCGGAGGGTAAAAAAAACGGTATCCATAACATCGCGGGCTGTGACGGTCATGGAGCCCCCTTTCGGGCTGAATGGACACGAAAAATGTGAAAAGAGATTTAGCGTTTTTTCAGTCCAATCAATGTATCATCTCAGGTCGTCGTGTCAACGTTTTAATCCACATTCCAAAAGGTTGCCGTCGGAAGTTCCATGTCCCCCTTTCCCCGCAGGAGCATCTTATTTTTGCCCTCCTGTTACATACCCGTCCCCATGGGACAATGCTGTTGACTTAACGTCACCCCGGTGAAAACCGGGGTCCCAAAAGCGTGTATTTTCATGGATTCCGGCTTTCGCCGGAATGACGATAGTGCGTTAAGTCAACAACATTGACCCCATGGGGAGTCGGTCCTTTACAACCCGGGGAGTCGATGTTATCAACAGAAGCTCTATGGGGTGTCTCCCTTGCGTTCCCTCGCAAGGATGAGATTCCCATGCATTGAAATCCCTTAACTACCGAACCCTATCGAAGGGGATTCAACTCGTGCAAGAACATGGAAGGCATTCCATCCTCTGTCCCAACTGCCGGAAGCTCATCAGTGAAGATGAGCCCCAGTGCCCTTACTGCGGCATCAGCAATCCCGGATCACGCTGGAAAAACAACCCCTGGATGCGGGGATTCCAGAATCCGGACCAGCTCATTCAGACCATCATCTATGTCAATGCGGGGATGTTCATCCTGTCACTTTTACTCAATCCACGCGGGATGGGCTTCTCCATGAGTCCTTTTTCCTTTTTGTCCCCAGACAATCAGAGCCTCCTGCTCCTGGGGGCAACGGGTTCGATTCCCATCGCCCGGTTTCACCGCTGGTGGACGCTGCTGTCCGCCAACTATCTGCATGCGGGCATCCTCCACATCCTTTTCAACATGATGGCCCTCAAGCAGATCGGTGCACTCGTGATTGCGGAATATGGGCCCTATCGCATGTTCACCATCTACACTCTGGCTGGAGTCCTGGGGTATTTGGTCTCATATGTCGCCGGGGTTGCTTTCACTCTTGGGGCATCAGCTGCGGTATGCGGGCTGATCGGCGCGGGGCTCTATTATGGGAAGAGCCGTGGAGGAATTTACGGTGAAGCCATCTACAAGCAGATCGGCGGGTGGGTCATCGGCCTGTTTGCCTTCGGACTGCTGTTTCCCGGCATCAACAACTGGGCGCACGGCGGTGGGCTTTTGGCGGGAATCGTGTTGGGATTCCTGCTCGGGTACAGGGAGAGAACCCCTGAGACTCTACTCCATAAGACGCTGGCCGGTTCGTGCGCGCTGGCAAGCGCAGTCGTCCTTTGCTTTGCCGTCTTGACCGGGGTCCTGCTGAACTTTTTCTGAACCCCGGTCGGCATGGTGTCGCCCTGCAAGCGCCCCGGACTCCCTTCAACAGAAACCTGTTGACACGGATCCGCCGCCTGTGTAAGGTGCGCTAAACCGGGGGCATGAAGCCTTTCCAGTCCAGGAATGTGCACGACAAATTAAAGAAATTTGAAATCGAGAGTCAGGTCATGAAGGCCAAAAATGGATCCGAAAGGAGATATTTTTGGCCTTTTTTTGTCGGTTCGGGCGACGATTCTTCGGCGGAGTCTTGGTGAATCGTCTGGAATAAATGCTTTTAAGCGAAAGGAACAGATGCGATGCACATGGCGGATGCACTGATTTCCCCTGCAGTTGGTGGTGTCATGTGGGCGGCCACGGCCGGACTGACCGTTTACAGCGCCCGGAAGGTCAAGGAAGAATTGGATGACCGCAAAGTCCCGCTCATGGGGGTCCTGGGGGCTTTCATCTTTGCTGCCCAAATGATCAATTTCACCATACCCGCCACAGGGTCGAGCGGGCACCTGGGAGGTGGAATGATCCTGGCGATTCTCCTGGGGCCTTACGCCGCCTTTCTCACTATGGCTTCCATCCTGACGGTCCAGGCACTCTTTTTTGCGGATGGAGGTCTTCTGGCGCTTGGGTGTAACATCTTCAATCTTGGCTTTTTTCCGTGCTTCATTGCATACCCTTTCATCTTCAGGAATATTGTGGGTGCAGACGCAAACGCCAGGCGCATCCTGACGGGCTCCATGGTTTCCGCCATTCTGGCGCTGCAAATGGGAGCCCTGGGCGTGGTGCTCGAAACATTCTTTTCAGGCATATCCGAATTGCCCTTCTCCACCTTTCTGCTCGTGATGCAGCCCATTCATCTTGCTATCGGCATCGTGGAGGGAATGGCGACAGCCGCTGTCGTGACTTTCGTATGGAAGGCCCGTCCGGAAGTTATGGAATTGGCCGCAGCACCGGAGCCGCTGACGCGGGTTTCTTTGAAGCCCGTACTCGTTGGACTGCTGGCGGTGGCATTCATTACGGGAGGCGTGATTTCCTGGTTTGCCTCGGCCAATCCCGACGGTCTGGAATGGTCCATGGCACGCACCTCGGGGAAAGAAGAACTGGAAGCGCCGGAGCACGGGCTCCATGCTTTGCTGGCTGCAGCACAAAAGGCGACAGCCTTTTTGCCCGACTATGGCTTCAAGGAGCAAGAACAGGACAAGGTCGTTCCCCAGGAGCCGGCAGCCAAAGTCCAGGAAGTGGAATCCTGGCCTTCCGTCAACGGAGGAACATCTGTTTCGGGCATCGTCGGTGCCATGTTGACCCTGGCGATGGCCGGACTGATCGGTTTCGGTTTGAGAAGGTATCAGCATCGGGCGTGATTCGCGGCGCATGAAAAATGGCGGCGGTTGGAAGCATTTCTTGATTGCCCCCACATCATCAATGACTGTTTCAATCCATGGACCATGGGCACGGCAGGCTTGCCCATCTGCTGTGCCTTTTTGACTGAGACCCCGCTGCATGCCAAAAATCGAGTCTTCTTTCCTTGATATCAGCCGCCTGGATGCGCTTGCATCCCAGCGGACTCTCATTCATGGACTGGATCCCCGCGCCAAAATCCTCACCACCCTCATCTTTATCTTTATCGTCGTTTCTTTTCCCAAACACGAAGTAACCGCCCTGATTCCTTTCACGCTCTACCCGGTGGTGCTCATCGCTCTGGGGAACCTTCCCGCAGGATATCTTTTCCAAAAGGTACTCCTGGCGGCACCGTTCGCATTCTTTTTGGGAATCTTCAATCCGCTTCTCGATAGCGAGGTCCTCATACACATCGGACCGGTGGGTATCTCCGGGGGGTGGGTTTCCTTCGCCTCCATCATGCTCCGCTTTGGCCTGACAGTGGGTGCGGCCTTGGTGCTCGTGGCCACAACGGGGATGAACGGCATAGGCGCAGGACTGGAAAAACTGGGAGCTCCCAATAGTTTTGCGGTACAGCTCACCTTTCTTTACCGGTATCTTTTTGTGCTCACCGATGAAGCCGCGCGCATGGTGCGGGCACGCTCCCTGCGGTCTTTCGGCATAAAGGGAACAGAGGTAAAGGTTTTCGGCTACATGATCGGGCATTTGCTGCTGCGCACCATGGACCGAGCACAACGGATTCACCAGGCGATGCTTTGCCGGGGCTTCACCGGGGAGATTCGTCTTCCCGTTCCCTTGAAATTTTCGTGGCGTGACATGGGCTTTCTGGCCGGCTGGTCGAGTCTCTTCATTCTGATGCGCCTGGTCAACATTCCCCAGTGGCTGGGCCTGCTGGTGACGGAGGTTCTTGGATGAGCCATCACATTGTGGAAGTGAAAGACCTGCACTACACCTACCCGGATGGAACTGCCGCTCTGGGCGGCGTGGGGTTTCGCATCACTCACGGTGAGTCGGTCGCTCTCATCGGGGCGAACGGTGCGGGCAAATCTACGCTCCTGCTTCATTTGAACGGGTGCCTGATCCCCGAGGCCGGCACGGTGAGGATGGGGGATTTCCCTCTGACCAAAAAGACGCTGCCCCATGTGCGGCAGACGGTGGGAATGGTTTTTCAAGATCCTGACGATCAGCTTTTCATGCCCACGGTTTATGATGACGTGGCCTTCGGCCCCCTCAACCTGGGCCTCCCGCCCGAAGAAATCGAGGATCGGGTGATGGAAGCCCTCACCACCGTGGGAGCCGCACACCTGCGGAACCGTCCTCCCTACAGGCTTTCCGGTGGAGAAAAACGTGCCGTGGCCATCGCGTCCGTTCTTTCCATGGGGCCCAGCATTCTCATCATGGATGAACCGAGCTCCAACCTGGACCCCAAGGCGCGCAGGCAGCTCATTCATTTGCTCAAGAGCTTCGAGCACACCATGGTCATCGCTACCCATGACCTGGATATGGTCCTGGATGTCTGCGGTCGGACGATGATTCTCAAGGGGGGACAAATTGCCGCTGACGGACCTACGGAGGAGATCCTCCAGAACGAGCCGCTCCTCGACGCCTGCAGTCTCGAGAAGCCGCTGCGGCTCCAGGGATGTCCCGTGTGCAATCCGGTCAGTGCATAGCATGGATGGAGGGATTTTTCAGGGTTTATTCTATCCGTAGCAAAACACGAAAACAGCCGGCACGAATGCCGGGATTGTCTCAGCATGGCTGATCACGGGCTGCCCTCACCCCGGTGATCCAATCCGCCTGAGGCAGGTTCTTTCCAAAAAAAACACGTTCTTTCATTCACTTTCACTGAATGGACAATGAAGCCACGAAGGCTTTCGACCCATCAGGGTCAAAAGCCTTCGTGGCTTTTTTATTGGCTATAACATTTTGTATTTTAAGGTAATTCTTAAATTGGAGCCAAAAAATCTCAGAGGAGGCAGGTATGGCATTGAAACGGATCATTTTCCTGTTGGCTGCAGCACTGTTGGCATTCTGTCCGGTGAATTGTGCCGCGGCAAACGACGAGGCCCTTAAAAAAGAAGTGGAGATGCTCAAGCAGCGGATTTTGGAACTGGAATCCAAAGTGGAGGCGGCGGACAAGGAGAAGGAGACGCTTGCAGCAGAGAAAGCTGCCGAGAGTCTGGAGGGGGCCGAGGAAGTGAAGCCCCGCGTGACGGAAGTCAAGGAGGAGATCCAGGAAAAGCTGGGGCTCGAATTCCATGGCAGTGTGGTTCCCTTCTACCAGGGTTCTCCCTCCGTGGAGATCGATGGGGAAGATATCGACAGTTCTTCGGGAGCCGGCATCAGTGCAGACCTCGAATTGAGCTGGAAGCCGGGAATGGACCTTTTTGAAAATGGTCGTTTCTTCATGAGGGCCCATGTGGGAGAGGGACGCGGATCGGATGAGGATTTGGGAGACAAGCTTTTCGCCAATCTGAACACGATTGCCGATGATAGCGAAGACGATGCCTTCCGCTTGCTGGAAGCCTATTATGCGCATGAATTTTTTGGGGGAAAGCTGCTTTTTTCCATCGGCAAGACGGAACCCCTGGTTTTCATCGACAGCAATGCTTTTGCCAATAACGAGATCACGCAGTTTGTGGGAAAGCCTTTCGTGAACAATCCCGTGCTCGACAGTGAGGATGAATACGGTCCCATCGCGGCGGCTTCCATTTCCCCCTTTGAAACCTTGACCTTCACGGCGCTCTGTGCCTCCTCGACGTTTCCCAATGCGCCGGACGAGGAGCAAAAGAGTATCTGGGACGATATTTTCAACACGCCTCTGGTGGCCGGCGAGCTCGCCTGGTCTCCCAAGTTTGGAGGACGGCAGGGTAATTACCGTATCTATGCCTGGGACGCACTCTACGAGCATTCCGTTGCACATGGAGATTATGAAGAAGTTGGCTGGGGCGTCGGGATCAGCATGGATCAACAGGTTACGGATATGTTGGGGCTTTTCTCTCGGGTAGGGTATAGCAACGAGGACGCATACGAGGTGGAATGGTTTTGGTCCGTGGGAGCGAACCTGAAGGGAATCCTGCCTTGCCGGGAGGATGATGCGCTCGGAATCGGCCTGGCGGGGCTCAAAGGCAGCGGGGAAGACCCCAATGACGGCACTGAATTTCACATGGAAGCCTACTACCGCATTGCTCTGACGGAGCACTTCGCAGTCAGTCCGGACATCCAGTACGTGCTCAATCCTCTCGGCAACGACGACAATGACGGAGTTTTCGCGGGCATGTTACGAGGGGAATTTTCATTCTGACAGGAAGGATTGTAACAGGGGGTCCGACGTTGGACGTGGATTGCAGCCACAAACCCTGTACGTTCATGTATAGAAGGTGATCATGGTACATAAGCCTCTCGCCCGCAAGACGAAACTGAATCTCCCTTGGAGACGGCCTTGAGGGTAGGAGGCATCCCCCCAATCACTTGCCCACGTTGATCCTCTCACGCAGAACACCGGAGCACTTGAACGTGACGACTTTACGGGGCGAGAGCATGATAGGGTCGCCCGTCTGGGGGTTGCGGCCGCGACGCTGATTCTTCTCCTTGACGCTGAATTTGCCGAAGCCGCTGATGAGCACGTCTTCGCCGGTCTCAAGGGTCTGTTTGACGATTTCAAAAAGGGTTTCAATGATTTGAGCCGACTCGGTCTTGGTAAAAATATTCTTGGCGAACAAGTTTTCGACAATATGTGCCTTCGTCAGTGTCATTGTGTGTCCCTTTCATTCCTTACACCAATTTCTGGAAGATGAACCGCCCTGCGACATCTCGATCATCCCTCCACAAAA
>DAIQOB010000101.1:0-8240 GCA_036788075.1 Syntrophobacteraceae bacterium | reverse complement strand
AGCCATATTTTTTCTTGATCTTCTCCGCCTCGTCCATGGAAGTGCGCAGCCCGACGGAAATGTCCGACGTGATGTGATTCCCTCCCAGTCCCACGACGCAGGAATACCGGATGGCATGGTCTTGAAATACCGCTACATCGCTCGTTCCCCCCCCGATGTCCACGAGAGCCACGCCCAGGTGCTTTTCATCAGCATCCAGTACCGACTCACTGGAGGCCAGGGATTCGAGCACCACGTCCTGAACGTTCAGGCCGGCCTTTTCACAGCACTTGATGATGTTCTGGACCGCACTGACCGCCCCGGTGACAATGTGGACCTTGGCTTCGAGGCGTACGCCAGCCATACCGACCGGATTCTGTATCCCCTCCTGGTCGTCCACCAGGAACTGCTGGGGAAGGACATGGAGAATCTGGCGGTCATAGGGAAGCGCCACCGTTTTGGCGGCATCCAGGACGCGGTCAATGTCCGACTGGGTGACCTCTCGGCTCTTGACGGCGATGACACCGTGGCTATTCAGGCTCTGAACGTGCGTCCCCGCAACCCCCGCGTAAACGGAAGAAATCTCGCAGCCGGCCATGAGCTCCGCCTCTTCCACCGCCTTGCGAATGGACTGGACGGTCTGCTCGATATTGACAACCACGCCTCCTCTCAGCCCGATGGAAGGGTAGGTTCCAACTCCAACGATATCGATTCCTTCGGAAGTGACCTCCCCCACCACTGCACAAATTTTGGTGGTCCCGAGGTCCAGGCCGACAATCAATTCCTCTCTTCTTCCCATCGATTCCTTCCCCCTCCAAATCATGAGAGCTGGCGCATTGCATCCGTGTCATGTGCAAAAAGAACCTCATGGACCTTCCAACCACCGCCCCTCAGGTCCAGGGTCGCTCTCTATCCTTGCCTCTCCCTTCCCGTCAAGCACCGTTCGGCGGAGAGAGAACCCGCTCCACATACACCCGATTTGTATAATCGAGATCGACCCGTGTCACAGAATCCAGCCATTGCCTTTCGCGCAGCACCGCCAGGACAGCCTTCAAACGATGCAGTCGTTGATCAAGATCTTCTGCCCCCAATTGGACGGCAATCGGCTTTTGAGCCATTTGCAGGGCGAACCCCGCCGCTCCCAGCCAGCGGCATTCGGCAATGGACTGGACCGGAAGCCAATCCCTGGATACCGCCAGAGCGTCGCTGAGCTCTTTCAGCCCGTCCAGGAGTTCTTCGGGAAAATCTCCTCCCTCTTTCAGGTCCATCCCCTCGAAGCCGGTGACCAAGAGCAAATCGGGATTGGCTTCCCGCTCGGTGCGCGAGAAGATTTTGCCCTGGCGATCGACCAGAAGGAGAGCTCCTGCCTGCACCATCGCCAGGGGCTCCCGCTCTTTTAATTCTACCACAATGCGCCCAGGGGGATCGATCCGCACCACCGACGACTGGAGCCAGAGGATCGGTTTCAACCGTTGGGAAAGCTCGGATGTCTTCAAGGTCAGCACATTAGCGTCTCTCGGCACCCGAAGGGCATTCAAAATATCCTTCCGGTCTACGTGCTTCAAACCGATGATCTCTATTTCTTCCACACGAAGCCAGGGAGCTTCGAGGAGCGCGTAATACGCGTGGGCCAGGGCTGAACTGATGGACGCCACCGCAGCAAACACCAGGACCAGAGTCAAAACGACCTTGAGCCCCTTTCTGATCACCTTCCGGCGCCTGACGGTATCAGGGCGATATCGGTTCTGTTTTTTCCGCATGGCCCTCATACCGGGGAAAAAAGGCACAGTACATCATTCACCCCATACCCGGATCTCCCGTTCCAGCCGGACTCCGGATCTCTTCCAGACAGTCTTTTCGATATGCTGGATCAGCCCCAGGATATCCTCACGGGTGGCATTGCCCCGATTGATGATCCAATTGGCATGCTTGTCCGAAATCTCCGCCCCCCCCCATCGAACCCCCTTCAACCCCGATGCATCGATCAGCGCACCGGCAGCAGCATTTCCGGGATTCTTAAAAACACAGCCTGCCGAAGGCCATGCGAGAGGTTGTGTTCTCCTGCGCTGCCCCATGATTTCACGAAGCCGGGCTTTGATGCGGTCCACCGGCGATCGCTGCAGCTCCAGACAGGCGCCTGTTACGATCCTGTCGGGAGGAAGGCCCATGAAACGATAGCCGGCCGGCAGCTGCCACCGATGGATTTTGTCGGGATTCCCCCTCTCATCCAACACATCGACCCAGGACAGCACCTGAGAAATGCTGCCTTCCCTGGTCCCGGCATTCATGACCAAAGCGCCCCCCACGGTACCAGGAATCCCCACCAGGGGTTCCAGGCCACCCCACCCATTCTCGACGCAGAAGCGAAGCAACCGCGCCAGATGCACCCCTGCTCCAGCATAGACACGCACTCTACCCGCTTCGAGGTCTTCACAGTGCAACAATTCCAAATTCGACAGGGTGAGTTGGATGACCAAAACATCCCAGGGGGAATCGGGGGGCAGCACGTTGCTTCCGCCACCCAGGATGATGCGCGGAATCTTTGCGCTCCAGGTCGCTTTCAGCAGCTCCCTCAAAGAGCTCTCGGTGCGGGGACGCACTAGACAGGCAACCGGTCCCCCCACCCGAAAGGTAGTGTGCCTGGCCAGGGGTTCGCTCCAGCAGACCTGGAGATCCGGAATCCCTGCCAGAACAGAGGCACAAAGAGCGGCAAAAGCCGGTTCCGGCAGATCGAGTTTTGGAGCTGAACCTTCACCATCCATAGCTTGATCACCGAGTCTCTTCAAGACGTTTCAACAGAGCCTCGCCCACCTGGTACACATTGCCGGCACCGAGCGTCATGACCACGTCCCGAGGCTGAACGATGGCGCTCAGCTTTTCCAGCATATCATCGACACCGGCGCAAAAATGGAGATCATTGTGGCCATGGGCTCCAATCTGCTCCACCAGACGAGCCCCTGAAACTCCGGGGATGGGCTTCTCACTGGCCGCATATATTTCTGAAACAAAGAGAACGTCTGAATGATAAAAACATCGGGCAAATTGATCCATGAGGGCCTGCGTGCGGGAGTAGCGATGCGGTTGGAATGCCACGATACGGCGCCGGTCGGGGAAGCAGCCCGCCAGAGTTTCCAGAACAGCCCTTATTTCTGTAGGATGATGCCCGTAGTCATCGAGCACCAGGACACCCTTCGCCTCTCCCTTGATCTGAAAACGACGCTGGACCCCCGTCATGTCCCTCAATCCGCCCTGGATGTTTTTCCAGTCCAGCTCCAATTCCCGAGCCACCGCCACGGCAGCAAGGGAATTGAGTACGTTGTGCCGGCCTGGAATGGGGATTTCGATCTCCCCCAACTCCTCTCCATGGCAAAAAGCCCGATACGTTGTAGAAAGCCCGTCGGTCTTGATGTCGCGTGCCTGAAAATCCGCCTGGGACGAAAAGCCATAGGTGACAAAACGTTTGCTCATGCGGGGAAGGATCTGCTGAATGTTTTCATCTTCCAGACAAAGAACCGCCTGGCCATAAAAAGGGATCTTGTTGATGAATTCCAGAAAGGTTTCCTGAATGTGCTCGATGTCTCGATAAAAATCGAGATGTTCCAGGTCGATGTTCGTCACGACTGCAATGGTAGGTGAAAGCAACAGAAACGTCCCGTCGCTTTCGTCCGCTTCCGCTACCATGAAATCTCCATGGCCGAGCTTGGCGTTGGTTCCCCAGGCGTTCAGTTTGCCTCCGATGACGACTGTCGGATCCATTCCCCCACGGGCCAGAACCGTGGAAACCATGGATGTCGTGGTCGTTTTCCCGTGTGCTCCCGCCACGAGCACCGAATACTTGAGGCGCATGAGCTCCGCCAGCATCTCTGCACGTCGAATGACAGGGACCTTCGGCAGAGTCCGGCCCGCCTGGACCTCTGGATTGTCTTCGGTGACGGCAGAAGAGAGCACGACGACATCCGCACCATGTACATGCTCTGCCTGGTGACCGATCCAGACTTCCGCACCCAAACCTGCCAGGCGGCGGGTGATATCCGATTCCTTCACATCGGAACCGCTCACACGGTATCCCAAATTCAAAAGGAGCTCGGCAATCCCGCTCATGCCGATTCCCCCGATCCCGATAAAATGAATGTGCTGGTAACGTTTGAACATTCTATTCCATTCGCCTTTCAACACTCCGGGCGATGTTCATGAGGATACCGACGGCGAGGCAGTTTGCCGTGAATGCACTCCCGCCATATGAAATGAATGGGAGCGGCAGGCCTTTGGTGGGGACCAGCCCCAGGACCACTCCCATGTTGAGCATCGCCTGCAGAGCGAACAGCATCGTCAGCCCCAGTGCCAGGAGCATCCCCATAAGATCCGGCGCCTGTCTTGAAATGGTCATGCCAGTGCGGAACAACAAAAAGAACAGCAGGCACACGGTTAAAATCCCTATGAATCCCAATTCCTCCCCCACGACCGCCAGAATGAAATCCGTATAGGATTCGGGGAGATAAAAGAGCTTCTGTTGTCCGGCCCCCAACCCCTTTCCCAACCAGCCCCCAGAACCAACGGCTATCCAGGCCTGAATGAGCTGATAGCCCGTATCGAGAGGATCGGTCCAGGGATTCAAAAAGGCAGTCACGCGATCCCAGCGATAGGGAACGAGGTAAACAAATTTATAGAACCCAATGACCGCAATGGGTGTGAAACAAAATATGTGGCGCAACAGGACTCCGCCAGCCATCAACATGATGACTGTCAAGCATCCAATGATAAAAGTCGTTCCGAAGTCGGGTTCCTTGAGAAGCAATGCGCCCAAAATACCGCACAATATGATATGAGGCAAGAAACCAATTTTAAATTGTCTGATTCTTTCCTGTTTTTTGACGAGGGAAACACTGAGATAGAGGATCCACACGACTTTGGCATATTCTGCCGGCTGAAGAAGAAAGAACTTCAAAGGGAACCAGCGCCTTGCATTGTTGATTTCCGCACCGATCCCCGGTATCAAAACGAGAATCAGGGCGGCAATTGTTCCAAGGACAAGCAGGCCGATAAAGTTCTTGTAGCGAGCATAAGGGATACGGGCCGCACCAAGAATGATGGGTATGCCGAGGAGGATGCAGAATATCTGGCGTTTGAGATAATAGGATGGGTCTGAAAACTTCTTCAAGGCCATGATAGAGCTGGCGCTGTAGATCATGACGAGTCCGAACAGGACAAGGAGGGATATCTCGATCCACAGCTGATTTTCGAGAGAAAGTGCACGCCAGGAGGCGTTCTTCCTCTCGTCTTCCCGGGGCTCTGCCCGGAGCATTGGGCCATCGACAGCGGGTCTGGATACCTGGCTCATGGTTCATTGCTCACAGTGAATGGTCCATCGTTCATGCTCTCCTCTCCCGCCCCTCCAGCAGAAAACAGCCCGTCAAGGCTTCAAACGATCTTCAGGAAGCCCAGACTATTTCCGGAAGTCCCCTCACGAGGCTCTTGAAATGATCCCCCCGTTGCGCATAGCTCGTGTATTGGTCAAAAGAGGAACAGGCCGGGGACAGCAATACAACGTCTCCAGGCTCCGCACAGGTGATGGCGTCGGCAAAAGCCGCTTCCAGATCCGGATAGGATTGGGTGGACACAGAGGACTCCAGGGCCGCCTGAAGACGCGGAGCCGCTTCTCCAAAGACAAACGCCTTTTTCCCCTTGTGTTTCAGAACCTCTGCCAAGGGACCATAGGATCCCAGCTTGTCCCTTCCTCCCAAAAAGAGGAGTACACGGCCCTGGAAATTTTCCAGCGCCTTGACCACCGCCCCCACGTTCGTCCCTTTGGAATCGTCGTAGAAATCTACTCCCCTCCAATTGCCCACCCATTCTACACGGTGAGGCAGCCCACGATACACATCCAATACCTGCTGTAGTACATCAGGGGAAACATCCAGCGCTGCCGCCGCCAGGACTGCAGCCAGGATATTTTCTTCGTTGTGGATTCCTTTGAGCCTGCAGCGCTCCAGACTCAACTGAAACGGCTCCTTTCCCGGTATCGCCACCCGTACCCTCCGGCCTTCAATACTCGCGTGTGCCCGAGTGTCATTGCGCCCGGACATGAGGAGCCTGCCCGGAACCTTCATGGCCCTTTGGCGGCACAGGGGATCATCCAGGTTCACCACGGCCACCTGAGAAGGAACCTGACGGGAAAAGATGGAGAGCTTGGATTCCACATAGGCTTCGAAGTCTTCGTAGCGATCCAGGTGGTCTTCCGTGATGTTGAGGAGCACCCCGACGTCGGGAGCAAACTTCGAAGCTGTATCGAGCTGAAAACTGCTGACCTCCAGTACGAGAAGATCGGCTGTTTCCCCCTCCAGGAGCCACCGGCTGAGAGGCGTCCCGATGTTCCCTCCGACGAATACCCGCCTTCCGGCAGTCTTGAACATCTCTCCCAGGAGGGAGGTGGTAGTGGTCTTGCCGTTGGTTCCCGTCACCGCCACCGTTGAGACATGGACCTGGCGCCAGGCCCAGTCCAGCTCGCCGATGATTTCGATCCCCTTATCCCTGGCCATACGCAACGGTTCCACATCCAGGGGGATTCCAGGGCTGACGATGATCCGGTCGGCATTCACAAAGTCTTCGGGGTCATGAAAACCCAGCCTCAGCAGGCAGCCCTTCCCTTCAAGGGCATCCAGGGAGCCCTCGAACGACTCACGACTTCGAATATCGTTGCCGATGACCTCCACACCTTGCCTCAAGAGCAGCTCGCATACGGATTGGCCGGAAATCCCCATTCCCACCACCAGGGTCTTCCCGGACCGGCTGTTTTGCTCCGATTTCATGCTTTCAGAATTCCTTCCACCACACGTTCCATAGCCATGGCACGGGAACCTTTCACCAAGATCCATGCCTTGGCTGGGCAGTTTGCCCGCAGCCAGGAAAGTATTTCCTCATGGGTGCCGAAAGAGCGGCAGTCGGTATCCGACATCCCCGCCTCTTTCGCTCCGCGCACGATCTCAGCGCCCATGCCCCCCAGGGTTGCGAGATACGACACTCCTAATCTTCCGATTTTAATACCTAATTCATGGTGCAGCGCGGTGCTTGTGGGCCCAAGTTCCCTCATCTCTCCCAAAATGACAAGCAGCGGATTTCCTCCGCTGCCTGTGTGCGCCGCCTGAACCGCTGCGTAAGTTGATCCCGGATTGGCGTTGTAGCTGTCATCGATCAAAACCCCGCCATCGGGCAGGTGATGCACCTGCATGCGCTGTTTGACGGGGAGATGCCGCGAGAGACCTTCCACAATGGTATCGGGAGTCTCCCCCATGGCCCAGGCCACCGCTGCCGCGGCTACCGCGTTTTGCACCTGGTGCAGTCCGAGCACCGGCAGTCGAACCTCTCTCTTTTCTCCTCCCAGAACCATGGGGAACACCGAGGCGTCATCCTGGACGTTCACATTTCCCGCCAGCCGCACATGAGCGGAGGGATTGTTCAGGGAGTACGTGACGAGAGGCCCTTTCAGATTTCTGGAAACCTTCACCAGCAGTTCATCGTCCAGATTGACCACCGCAGGATGGCTCGCTCCCAGTCCCTTCCAGAGAAAGGTTTTCTCATGGACAATCCCCTCCAGGGAGCCGAGCCCCTCCAGGTGGGCAGGGTGGATATTGGTGATCAAGCCCACGGTAGGGCGGGTAATTTCCACCAGACGCTCCATTTCGCCGGGCACATTGATCCCCATTTCCACGACCGCCGCCTGGTGTGCCGGCAGCAGGGAGAGGAGGGTCAGGGGGACACCGATGAGGTTATTGAAATTGCCCTGGTTTTTGAGCACCCGATGCTTGATGGAAAGAATACCGGCAACCATCTCCTTTGTGCTGGTCTTGCCATTGCTGCCGGTTATGCCCGCGACGGGGATGGAAACCTGCCTCCGGCAATAGCGTGCCAACTCTCCCAATGCATACAGGGTATCGGGCACCTCCACCACCGCAGCTTCCCCGGCAGTCGGCAATTGGACCTCCGGCCTCCGCTCGGCAACTATGAGTGCGGCGGCCTGCCGCTCGATGGCCTTGTCCAGAAAGCGGTGTCCGTCGTGATTTTCCCCAATGAGTGCCACAAAACAGCTCCCGGGCTCTATGAGACGCGTATCCGTGGAAATGCTTCGCACGCGGGAATCGAGATTCCCCTGCAAAAGGTGCCCCCCCGTGGCTTCTAAGATTTTGGCGACTGTCCAGTCCATTCCTGCATACTCTCTAAGGGATCATTTCCCCGGCTCTTTCATAATATTCTCGAATCACCAGGCG
>DAIQOB010000100.1:0-8270 GCA_036788075.1 Syntrophobacteraceae bacterium | reverse complement strand
CCTGAACGGAATGGCAGGCAAGCCCCTTCCCATCTACGGCGATGGGCAGAATGTCCGGGACTGGCTCTATGTGGAAGACCACTGCCGAGCGCTGCACCTGGTTTGGGAAGCCGGGAGAGTGGGGGAAGTCTACAACATCGGTGGGTCCTGCGAAAAAACCAATGTACAGGTAGTTGCCAGGATTTGTGCCGTTCTGGACGAGCTCTTTCCCGACGCAGCCCATTCTCCCCACTCTTCCCTGATCACATACGTTCGGGACCGTCCCGGCCATGATCGGCGTTATGCCATCGATACTTCGAAGATTCACCGTGAGCTGGGATGGAAGCCGGAGGAGACTTTTGAAACGGGTATCAGGAAAACCATCCAGTGGTACATCGAGAATCCCAGTTGGGTGCGGTCTGTGCAATCGGGGGCATACCGCGAGTGGATCCTGAAGCACTACACAATTTCCGATAGAAAGTAGTCATGACCCTGGTCGATATCTTCAAAGAATGGCCCCCCGTCCTGCAGGCACTCTGCGGGACGGGTTTCACCTGGTTTCTTACCGCGCTGGGGGCCGCGGTGGTGTTCACCTCCCGGACAATGAACCAGAAATTGCTGGACGGGATGCTTGGCTTTGCCGCAGGGGTCATGGTCGCTGCCAGCTATTGGTCGCTCCTCGCGCCGGCCCTGGAAATGGCCGCAAGGCAGTCCCTGCCTGCCTGGATTCCTGCAGCGACAGGATTCCTCCTGGGCGGATTTTTCCTCAGAGGTGTGGACAGGGTACTTCCACACCTGCACTTGGGGGCTCCCATGGAGGAAGCAGAGGGAATTCACACCCAGTGGAAAAAATCCATTCTTCTCGTGCTGGCCATCACCCTCCACAACATCCCGGAAGGCCTGGCGGTGGGGGTCGCTTTTGGAGCTGCGGCGGGGGAATATCCCGGCGCAACGCTGGCCGGAGCGATCGCTCTGACTCTGGGTATCGGGTTGCAGAATTTTCCCGAAGGGATGGCTGTCTCTATGCCCCTGCGTCGTGAAGGGGTGTCGGCATCCAAGAGTTTCTGGTACGGGCAGCTCTCCGCTGTCGTGGAACCCATTGCAGGAGTCCTGGGGGCTGCGGTCGTTGTCACCTCGCAGGCCCTCTTGCCCTATGCCTTGAGTTTTGCTGCAGGAGCGATGATCTTTGTGGTGGTGGAAGAAGTGATTCCGGAGTCCCAGCGGAGCGGCAATTCAGATTTTTCCACACTCTGCTGCATGGTGGGGTTTGTGGTCATGATGATTCTGGATGTTGCACTCGGTTGAGGTCCAGGCAGGCGTTCTGTCGTTCGCGTTCAAAGATCTCCGTCTGCCCGAGACGGGCGCGCACGGCCGCCCTTGGGGAAAAATCTCCGATAGATGCCTCGTTGACGGGCGCTTCCCTTAGAAATACCGTTTCTTGAATCTCTTCAACTCAGGTATGCTCTCAGCTTCTGCTCGGTGCTTTCGTTCATTTCCCTGAAGATCGCTCCCACCTGAATTTGATTGCCATTGTCCAGGATGCGGCGTGCATCGCAGTCCAGCTGCACCATTTCATCGAGATTGGGCAGATGGAGCGAAAGGCTGAAATGAGGAAGCTGTCCAAGGGAAGTGATTTTGAACTTGGAACCCTTGGGATAAGAAACCAGAACCCCTCCGAGGGAAATATCGAGAATCACGCCCGCCAGCGTTTCGACGCGGTCCCCCGTCTGCAGATGCGTGGTCGCCAGAAGCGTCGTCTCCTTGCGCGGATACTTGCGCCTTTCTTCCATGAAGCCTTCTCGCAGAGCGAACCCCTCCTTGGCAAGATAATCGGCGATGATCTTGTCCAGAAGAGAGGCAACCGTGCGACACTCGCGATGAGCGGCTTTTCTGAGAGCCTCTCGCACGCCCTTATTCATTCTCATGCTGTAGATGACGTCCTTTTTCACGGCTTTCCTATGCTCCTTTTTCGAGAAAAACCAGAACTGACTGAGCGGCATACTCTCCGTGGGTGCAGATAGACTTCAGAAGCATTCACATCTGCCCGTACCGCTCTGAGAATGGGGTGAATGTGTTGCGTGCTGAGAGTTACTCTATAAGTCTTTTATAAGTAATACAAGCTTATTTTACGGAAAAATACAACGGCTTCTCATCTTTCTCGTCAAGGGAGGTTTACGTCTAAACCTCTCGCAATTTCGACAGAGAGACTCATTTGATCTTGATCCAGAGGATCTTGGCCGGGTTAGGACCTGGATTCTTCCACTGGTTGGGCATTTCGGAGGTCAGGTAGATGACATCGCCTGAGCGCAGGTTGTAGGACCCCTTTTCCATTTTTACCTGCAACTTTCCCGAAAGCACATAGCCGATTTCCTCTCCCTTGTGAATGAAAAAATGCGAAGAAATACTTTTACCCGAAGGAATTTCAATGAGGTAGGGCTGCGCTTTGGGATCGAAGTCAATGGGCGTCAGAAGCTTTGCAGAAATGCTCCCATCGGGAAAGTCAGGGATTTTCACGTCCACCGCCTCCTGGGACGGAAAGATGATGCGCTTCTTGAGTTCCGTCTTTTCATGAAAAAAAGCGCTGACATCCACCGACAGCACTTCGGCCATTTTCATGAGAGCGGGCAGAGAGGGGTAGATCAGGTTGCTCTCTATCTGGGAAATGCTGCTGGGCGTGACCCCCACCAATTTAGACAGCTCGGTTTGCGAGAGTCCTCTGCGCGTGCGCAGTTCCTTGAGGCGCAGACCGAGATCGATAGCCCCTGTCGTGCGCTTTTCTTCATCAAACGTGACCGTCAAATCCTTCGCCCAATAGATATGGGGCTTGTGGATGTCCCCCGTATCCCGGCTCTCGGCTTTGAGGACCGTCAGGGAAGTTGTGCCCCTCTTGATGCCAAGCTCGATGACCACCTGGGCAATCTGGCTGATATGCGCCCGAAGTCGTGGAGAATGGGCTTTCTTCTCCATGATCCAGTAGGCCACCGTATTGAGCTCATAAAGCCGCGGGCAGGAGTGGGAGTAAAAATTGAGAATGTGCTCCTCGCCGCCCCACACCTCCTGCATACCGGTGAGACTCTCGAAAACGAAGCGCACATCTCCGATCATGTTTCCATGAATGCCGTAAAGGACATCGGTGACGGATTCGATCCGTCGGGGCTCTTCCACACGGAGGATGGTGCAAGGGAAATTCGTATCGTTGTCTTCGTAAAATTTTAGAAAAACTGGTGACTTAGCTCCCTTACCGCAGGTGAAGCAATCCAGTATGGTGAGTTGAGGGTTCTCGGCCAGTGGACCGAGTTTTTCCAGCAGGTTCTTGGGAGAGCGGTCGAAGCAGACGTAAATGAGGGGGCGACTCTGAATTTGCGAAGCCTGTATGAAGCTGTGGCAAAACACCGAGGCGAGACTCCCCGAGTCGTCGTGCCATACCACATTGTCGCCGATGTAGAGGCCGCCCAGGATACGATCCAGTTGCCCGATGCCCGAGGTGATACGAAGTCTTTCCGACATGTTTGCTTTCCTCAATGTCAAAAGGAGCAAGGAGGGATTATTGATGACTAGGTTGATGCAATTGTTCAAACGGAGTCCAGGACTCACATTGCTCGTGATCATGCGCCGGTGCATTGTCATCCTCAATGGCTGAGGGATTCTAAAACCGCCGCATGGGAAGACGGCTACCGAGGCTGATACCCTGCGGACAAACAAGGGCCTGGTAGGGCCATATTTCCACTCCGGCGTCTTGAGCTTGCAGGAAAAGGTCCGTGAAGGCCGGGTCAATGAAGTCCGCCGGGGCGAAACAGTCTGCGTCGGGCCTCTGGATGACATAAAAGCATGCCGTCCGCTGCCCCTGCCGGGCCAGCGCCATGAGCTCCTGGAGGTGCTTTTGTCCCCGGATCGTCACGGCATCTGGAAAATAGGCGACTCCATCTTCCACCAGTGTGACATTCTTGTTCTCCACCCAAAGAGGGCCTAACGGTCCGTTGAAAAAGCCGTCAATGCGGCTCTTGCCGTATTTCGCTTCACTCTTGAAGGTATCGTAACGGGCGGTTTCCGGCATTAGGCCCGCCTGCCATGCAGCCCGGAGAAGACGGTTGGGGACCAGCGTATTCACACCAACCCAAATGTCGTGCACACGCACGAGCTCCAGGGTAAAAGCCAACCGCCGTCCGGCACGCTCCGCCGGCGAGATCAGCACTTCGGCGCCGACCTTCAAGAGTCCCATCATGCTCCCGGAATTGTTCGTGTGGACCCAGAACGTTTCGCGACCGGCCCTCACTTCCACCAGAAAACGTTTTTCACGCCGAAGGAAAACGGCCGGAAGGCTCCCGGGAGGGAAGGGAATGAGGGGCTCGCCTTCTATGGAAGAGGAACAAGACATGCGTTCAATTTCGAGGCCTCTGGAAGGCAATCTATACGCATTACCGTGAAAACTCCCCTCAATCCCCCTTTGATAAAGGCGGAAGCATGGCGTGTCCCCCCTTTACCAAAGGGGGGACAGGGGGATTTTTATCGGTGGGGTCAACACCGCCGTGTCCATGACCGTCATGCTACTGATCCGTTTCAGAGGGCTCAGGCATGGCCGGCATGACGATCTTTTCATAACCGGCGGGGAGCTCGAACAGAGCATCATCAACGGGGCCGTCCTTGATGTTCTTGTACTCGACGATGGCTTCTGGATCTTCGACCTTAATGGGAAAGGAATATTTCGTGGAAATCCATACAGTGACCTTTTGCCCGTCTTCGGTGACTTCGTATTTCTTGCTCGCAAGCCCCGCAGCCTGGTCGTCCGCTATAAATTTTGCGTTTTTCTGTTTCTCCTGGGTCCACTCCTCGAAAAGGTTCCCCTCCTCTTCGTAGGGCATCTCGATATACTTTTTCTCTTCCGGATCGATCATCCAGGAGATCTTTTTGTCCGCCCTGATAATGACAATTTGCCGCTCGCCTTCTTCAGTGGCTTCCTGGCGCATTTTATTGCCTTTCACATAGACCTTCACGATCATGGAGTCTTCCCCCTTGGGTTGGAACACCATGTCCGCCGAAAATTCAGCGGATAAAACCGGAGTCGAGGTGAGCAGGATGCCCAGGGCCGTTGCCGCCAGCAGCCCGAAAATTTTGTTCATCTCTACGCATTTCATGGAAAATCCCCTCTCTATGTCATTCCTGTAAACATTATCGAGCATACAACATAATTCGTACTGCGTATATATCAGAAAATGGAATCCAATGCATGCGCTCAAATGAAGGGGGAGTATCTTCCGGGAAGAGATCCCATGGAGATGAAAAGGCGAGTGGAGCAGTTTGTCTTGAGAGGAATTCTATAGACCAGGACAAAATGGCAGTCAACAGGTTTGACGAACAAAAGAGGGGGCATCACCCCCCCTTTGTTCACACCGGCTTTCCGTTACATGGCGCTCTTGTAGATTTCAATGACATCTTCCAGGGTGGGGCAGCGTGGGTTGGTGAGCCCACAGGCATCTTTCTGTGCATTCTCCGCCATGACGGGAAGATCCTGCTTCTGGACGCCGAGCTCTTTCAATCCGCTGGGGATCCCAACGTCGGCGGAAAGCGTCTTGATGGCCTCCAGCGCTTTTTCAGCGGCTTCCCGCTGGGACAGTCCGTCCACCACTTCTCCCATGGCAATGGCGATGTCCACGAATCGGTTGACCTTGGCGATCATGTTGAAGCGCTGGACATGGGGCAGAAGAATGGCGTTGCATACTCCATGAGGCAGGTCGTAGAAGCCTCCCAACTGATGCGCCATGGCATGGACATGACCGAGGCTGGCGTTGTTGAAGGCCATCCCTGCGAGATATTCAGCATAGGCCATGTTGTCCCGGGCGACCATGTCCCCTCCGTGGGCCACGGCAGCCCTCAGGTTCTGTGAAATGAGCTGAATGGCTTTGAGAGCGCAGGCATCCGTAACGGGAGTGGCTATGGTGGACACATAGGCCTCGACGGCGTGGGTCAGGGCGTCCATGCCGGTAGCGGCGGTGAGGGCCGGCGGCATGCCCACCATGAGCAGAGGATCGTTGATGGCGATATTGGGAGTGACTCTCCAGTCGACGATGGCCATTTTCACCTTGCGGCTGGTGTCTGTGATGATGCAAAAACGGGTCATCTCGCTTCCCGTCCCGGCCGTCGTATTGATGGCAATGAAGGCGGGCATGGCCTTCGTGGATTTGTTCACCCCCTCGAAGTCGCGTATGTTTCCGCCGTTGGTGGCCACAATGCCGATGCCCTTGCCGCAGTCGTGGGAGCTGCCGCCGCCGAGGGAAATGATCATGTCACAACCGTTGTCCTTGAAAATTTTCAAACCGTCATGGACATTGGTATCCGTTGGGTTGGGAATGGTGTCATCGAAAACCACGCAGTCCACTCCCGCGTCCTGCTTGATGAGGTCGACGATCTTCTGAGTCAGACCTGCCTTGGTGATGCCCTTGTCGGTGCATATGAAAGGCTTTGTAGCGCCCAGCGTCTTGATCTGTTCGCCCAATTGTTTGTGGGCGCCAATGCCCATCAGCGTCACGGTGGGAATGTAGAATCCAAATACCTGCTCTCCTGCGGCCATGATAAGCTCCTTTTTCTGTAAGCGGTTCAAAACTCCTGCACATGTTGCCCACATTGATTGCAAAGAGTGAACCAAGTTAAATATAGTAATTAATACAATAGATTAAATCAAAGAAATTGGATCGTGAAGGAGTCGGAGGCTTTCGGATGGGTCAGGATAGCGGGTGGTTCAGGAGGGGTCTGAGTGAAGCGCTGTGTTTATATAACAATATCCATTAATTATAAATGTGTGTCGTCTTGATACAATTGGAAGGAGGATTGAGACAAAGAGAAACACCGTGCCTTATTCGATACCAACAGGCAGGGGAGGTCATTCGAGACCATATTCTTTCAGTTTGCGATACAGTGTTTTGCGGCTGATGCCCAGAGTGTCCGCCGCCTGAGACCGGTTTCCCGAGGTATGCTCCAGCACCCGTTGAATGTGCTCCTTTTCAAGCTCGTAGAGGGAGAGGAGGGGACGCTCTCCGTGAGGCACCGTACCCTTGTCCGGGTTCTGTTCCGCCAGTTCACGGGGAAGGGCCTGGGCGGTGATGATTCCATTTTCCGAGAGAATGATGCCTCGCTCCATGACGTTCCTCAGCTCACGAACATTGCCGGGCCAGGGGTACTCCATCAGCAGCTGCATGACATTCTTGGAAATGCGGCAGGAGGGCTTTCCCGAGCTCAGAAGGCCCAGGAAATATTCCACGAGGAGGGGAATGTCCTCTTTTCTCTGGCGCAAAGGTGGCAGATCCAACTGGAAGACGTTGATCCGGTGGTAGAGTGCTTCGTGAAACCGGCCGGCTTTCACTTCTTCAGCCAGGTTCCGATTGGTGGCGAAAAGAAAACGCACGTCCACCTGCCGCTCCTGTTTGTCTCCCACCCGCCGAAAGGTCTGATTTTCCAAAACACGCAGGAGGGAGGCCTGTACCTCCAGGGGCAGCTCTCCAATTTCATCCAGGAACAGGGTCCCCTGGTGAGCGAGGGTCAGAAGCCCTTCCTGGGACTCGGTTGCCCCCATGAAAGCACCTTTGCAGTAGCCGAAAAGCTCGCTTCGGATGAGCTCCTTCTGGAGAGTGCCGCAATTTTTGATGATGAGGGGGTTCTCCTGACGCCTGCTCAGACTGTGGATCGCCCGCGCTACAACGTCCTTGCCTGCGCCGCTTTCCCCCGTGATCAATACGGGGACATCCGTGGGAGCGACCTTCCCGATGAGAAATTGGATGTGCTGGATGGCTGCGGATGAACCGACGAAGCGGGGCGACGGCTGGTAGCTCTGTGTATGCCGGAGGAGACGATTCTCCCGTTGCAGGCGAACGCGCTGAAAGGCTTTTTCGATGACCAGCTCCAGCCGGTCCAGGGTAAAGGGTTTGGTGATGTAATCGTAGGCCCCGCTCTTCATGGCCTCAACGGCGCTGTCGATGTTGCCATGGCCGGTGATGAGGATCACCTCTACATCGGGGAGCGTTTCCCGGAATTGCTCCAGGAGTTCCAAGCCATCGCCATCCGGCAACCGGATATCCAGGACAATGACATCAACCTGTTGTCGGCGGACCAGTTCGAAAGCCTCTTGGGCGCTTCCGGCGGTCCACACCTTGCGATGGGGATCGGAAAATTCCTTCTTTGCGAGGCGGCGGATGGATTCTTCATCGTCCACCACGAGTATGCGCATGGGTTCAAAAGGCGCCATGATCGATCCAACCGCCTCCTTCACAGTGTCAAAACGGGCAGAGCCGACGCCCCGCTCG
>DAIQOB010000099.1:0-8377 GCA_036788075.1 Syntrophobacteraceae bacterium | reverse complement strand
AGACTGGCAGTTACCGCCCGAACTTCAACCTCCCGCCTGGACGCCAGCGGAGCCTGGAGCAAGGATCAGATCTGCTCTCCAGGCGTGGGCAAAAGCCGCCCCATGTCCTTTAGTGTTGTTTCTGGATGAGATTGACGCCCTGCAGGATTTAGCTCTCATCTCCGTGCTGAGGCAGCTGCGCGCGGGTTATGCCGGCAGACCTAAAGCATTTCCCTCGTCCTTGGCTCTGATTGGCATGCGGGACGTGCGCGACTACAAGGTTGCTTCAGGGGGCAGTAACCGCCTGAATACAGCAAGCCCTTTCAACATTAAGGTGCGTTCTTTGACTCTGAGCAATTTCAAGGAGGATGAGGTATCTGCGCTTTACCGGCAGCATATCCAAGAAACTGGTCAAGCATTCTCCCCCGAAGCCATGAAGCTTGCCTTCGATCTGACCCAGGGTCAGCCCTGGCTGGTAAACGCACTGGCCAAGATCGTTACCGAGGAATTGGTACCGGATGTGTCTCAGGCCATTGCTGCAGATCATATCGCGCAGGCCAGGGAAATAGTCATCGCAAGGCAGGAGACCCATCTGGACAGTCTGGCGGAACGATTGCGTGAACATCGAGTCAGACAAATCATCGAACCCATGTTGGCCGGCAAAACGCTTGAAGATATGCCTCCGGATGATATTCGCTTTGTACTGGATCTTGGTTTATGCCGCCGCACACCGGAAGGTGGGCTGGTGATTGCAAATCCCATCTACCGGGAAGTGGTCCCGAAGGTCCTTGCAGGAACCACTACCGCATCTTTGCCTGTGATCCAGCCAACCTGGTTGAAACCAGACGGCAGCCTTGAGGTCAATCGCCTGCTGGAGGCCTTTCTCGACTTTTGGAGACAGCACGGGCAGCCTCTGCTCGGCAGTACTCCTTATCATGAGATCGCTCCCCACCTGGTCATGATGGCCTTTCTCCACCGGGTCGTGAACGGCGGTGGAACATTGGAGCGCGAGTATGCCATCGGCAGAGGCCGGATGGATCTTTGTCTGCGCTATGGAGATGTCACATTGGCCATAGAGATGAAGGTTTGGCGTGACGGTGAAGCCGATCCCTTGGACGAAGGCATTGTTCAAATTGACGGCTACCTCAGTGGACTCAGTCTAGATTCGGGCTGGCTCGTGATCTTTGACCGGCGAAAGAACCAGCCGCCCATCAGTCAAAGAACGAGAACAGAAACTTCTTGCACCCCATCGGGAAGAGAGGTGCTTGTGATTCGCGCCTAAATTATATGTATACCTCATGGAATAAGTCAACATGGCACCCAGACGATTAAGGAGGAATCCATAGTTGACCAAAAGAAGAGCCTTGTGGAACGATTGGAAGCCCACCCTGAACCAGCAATTCCGTCAGCCTTCAAAAACCCGAAAAAATTACCACCAGAGGGCTACCCTCTGACCACATACGTTCCATAAACCCCCAAGCTCTATGACTTCGCCGACAGGATCAAGATCAAGGTGGGCAAGAAGCCGTCATGAAGGAGCAGTTGTCCCTTGCGATGCCACCCACCCTGCGCCTCAAGGGGACCGGCCGGTCATGTGCTCAATGAAAGCCCGCGAAACGTTGCCGGATATCCGGCAACGTTTCCTGCGTCAGGGCACTATGAGCACGTGGCCGGCACAGTGGTGGACGACGAAGTAGGATATCTGGCCCAGGCCTGTCTCCCCCGGTTCGGTGAGGGCGCGGCGAGTCATGACGATGAGCTCGAAATTCTCCTCGTAGTAGACGCGGCAGAGCGTTTTGCCAGGGGTGCCTTCCTCCACGCGGGTCTTCACCGGGAAGCCATGCTCCTGAAGCCTGCTCGAGACCTTTTGCAAGAACTCCTCACCGCTCCGTTTGAGGTCGGCCAGTGCCCCATCCCGGGCCGAACCGGCCAAATACTCCAGCCCATGCCGGTTCGGGTTGACCACATGCAGCAGGGTCAACTCCATCCCTGTGGAGTACTCGGCACTCGATGTCAGCCAATCCAGGCAACGCTGCGTGGCCTCAGATTCATCGACCGCCATCAGGACCCTGAGCGGGCGGGCCGCATCATCCCCCAAAGAGATAGGGCCCCGTCTCTTGATGACCAGCACAGGTTTTGTGCTATGTTGCAGGACATGGTTCGATACGGACCCAAAGAGCCAGTCCTGCAGGTCGCCATGGCCCCGCCGCCCGATGACGACCAGCGATGCCCTCTCCCGTTCGGCCGCGTCGCAAATCGCCTCGCCGGGCGCCCCTTCCAGAAGCCGCACCTCGGCTTTCACTCCGGACTGCTCCAGAAAAAGCCGTTCCTTCTCGATCACCCCTTCCGCGGCACGCCTGGCGCCTTTTCGGATCATCTCGATCTCCAGGTCGGAGATGCTCTTATACTCGAGATTTCGTAGATCTATCACGTGGACGAGCGTGACGTGAAGCGAAAGCGCGCGGTTGAGGCGCAGCACGAACTCCTCCACCTTGCGGCTGGCTTCCGAACCGTCGGTGGTGACGATGGTGCGAACAGACATACGGATTTCTCCTCTCTGATCTTACAGGCGCCCAGCCTGTCTCCGGTTCCGAATTCTGCGCCAGGCCCGGCTCAAATGCCGCCGCTCTCGTCCATCCCTACCGCGTAACCGGCTTCCACGGCCTCTTTGTAAAATACTTTGGGCAAGGAAAGGCTGAGGTCAGGCACGTAGGTGAGGAGAGCCAGGATGATGATCTGCAGGATGATGAAGGGGAGCACCGCGCGCACAACGAACATGAGATCCCTCTTTGCGATGGCCGAGGCAATGTAGAGGCTGACCCCCACAGGCGGTGTCACGTAGCCGATGCCGAGGTTCACGGTCATCAGAAGCCCGAAATGCAGGGAGTTGATGCCGAACTTCGCCAGCATGGGCAGCATGATGGGCGTGATGATGATCGTCGCCGAAACGATGTCCATGAACATGCCGACGACGAGCAGGAAAAGGTTCACCACGAGCAGAAAAGCCCAGGCCGACGTGATGTTGGAGGTCACCGCCCCGGCGATGATCTCAGGGAGCCTCTCCACGGTCAGGTATTTCCCGAAGACGCTCGATCCCGCCACGATGATCAGCAGCGTGGCGGTGGTAACCGCCGAGGAGACAATGATCTTTCTCGCCTGCCCGAAGGTCATATTCTTGTGGATGAAAAGCTCCACGACAAATGCGTAGACACAGGCCACCACCGCCGCCTCGTTAGCCGTGAACATGCCGGAGTAGATGCCCACGAAGATCACGACTGGGAGGAGAATGGCCCACATGCTGTCCCTCAGGATGGCTATGAACTCGGGAAAGCTGGGGCTCTTCTGCCTGGTCATTCCGCTCCGTCTAGCGTTCACGTAGGTGTAGAGACACATGCTCGCGATGATCAGGATCCCGGGCACGTAGCCCGTCATGAAGAGCGCGGCCAGCGAATCGTTGGTCACCGCAGAGTAGAGGATCATCGATATGCTGGGCGGGATGATGATCCCGAGGATGGGTGCGGTCGTCATGGAGCCGATGCTGTAGGACTCATCGTAGCCCTCCGCAATGAGCGCCGGGATCATGAAGCCCCCTATGGCCACCACGGTTGCAACAGTGGAGCCCGAGATGGCGCCGAAGAGCGCGCAAGCCAGGATTCCAGCCATGCCGAGGCCGCCGGGCATGAAGCCCACCAGCGACTTGGCGAAACGAAGGAGCTTCTCCACGATGGATCCCGCCGTCATGATGTTCCCGCAGAGCACGAAGAACAGGACGGCCACCAGGGAAAAATTGTCCATGCTTTTGTAGAATCCTTCCAGGAGAAGCATGGACTGCCTGTCGAAAGACAACACGGTTTCGGCGAAGAATGCCATCCCGATCACGCCGGCGATGAAGAGGCTCAGGGACACGGGGATGGTCACGGCCAGGGCCCCGAGGAAGATCAGAATCACGTAAAGGATGGAATTGTCCATAAGTGTCGGTCCCTTGCTGCAAGGATTCAATCTATTCCGCGATTTTCCTGCCTGTGAGGTCTTCCACGATGACCTGTATTTGCCGCAGCATCATCAGGCTGCCCATGAGAGGCAGGACGCTGTAGAGTATGACCGTGGGAATCTTCAGGACTGTCGTCACCTGTCCGGTCATCGCCTGGAGTCCAACAAGCTTGAGGCCGACATGGATCAAAAAATATGAAAAGGCCAGAATGGATGCATGATTGATGAAGTCGAGGGGTTTCTTTAATCTCGGAAACAGGTTCGGTAGTGCGTCGATCCGGATCATGGCCCGGTTGCGTACCGCCACCGAAATCCCGATGAATGTGGTGACCATGATGACCTGCCGGACATACTCCTCGGGCCAGGTCATCGTGTAGGTCATCAAGTACCGCGTGGTGACGTTAAGGAACATCGCTATCATGGCAGTGAAGACCGTCAGGAATAGGATCCAGTCTTCCAGAAAATAGAGAATCTTGTCCAAACGGCGAAGGACGCTTCGAAACATTCTCCGGTTCCTCCCGAGAGCCGCCCGGGTTCGGGCGCGGATGTGATGTGAGCCATTCTAACTGGAAAACGGTGTGAGAAGGACTATTCCAGCTAACCTCCATGACCGGACGGTCACAACGAACGATGAAAAGCCTTGGCGACGGTCTTTTTCACAGGAAGTACCTGAGCCCATATTTCTTAACATTTTGTCTTGCTGTCCGTTCGCCCTGAGCCTGTCGAAGGGCACAACCACCACACATGCCCTTCGACAGGTTCAGGGCGAACGGTTTGTTTTGTTAGAAAACTTTTGCTAAGGTACTTAAAAGCCGGGCCGCGCCGTGAAGCGCGGCCCTCGCAAACTGCATCATTGCTTGTAGCCCAGCAGATTCTCGACCTTCTTGAGATACTCCGCACCGATCTTCGGCTCCCACTCCTTGAAGACGACCTGGCCCTCTTTCCTCATACGTTCCATGTCCTCCTTCGGCAGCGGAATGAACTCGACTCCCGACGCTTTCGCCTTCTGGATTTCAGTTTCCTCCTGCTTGCGCGTGAGATCGCGGGTCTTCGCACACTCCTCGCGGATCACTTCGACGACCGTTTTCTGAAGGTCGGGCGGGAGCGAATCGTAAAAGCTCTTGTTGATCATGTGGATGAGGAGACCCTGCGCGTAGTTGACAGGTGTCCAGTATTTCGCCACCTCGAACTTCTTGGTGATGTTGCAGACCATCGCGGTCTGGTCCAGGGCGTCAATGACCCCGTTTTTCAAGGCGATCTGCACCTCGGGCCACGGCATTGGCACGATATTGAGGCCCCATGCTTTGTAGATGCTCTGGTTCACGTCCGCCTCCGCGATACGGAACTTCAAGGGCTTTGCGTCTGCGAGCGTCTTGATGGGCTTTACCGAGGCCCAACCGTAGTTGCCGTAGCCGCTGATTTCAACGGCCATGACACCGTTGGATTCGGCGGCGGAAAGGAAATGGTCGAAGATCTCCTTATCGCCCACGAATTTGTCAAGCTTATCGAACGAGTCCACCAGGAAAGGGAGATTCACCACGCCAAACCGGGGGCCGATCTTCGGCGCCACGACCGACGAGCAGAGCATGCCCTGGACCGCCCCCATGGTGAGTTGGTTCAGGACCTCGATTTCGCCGCCCAGCATGGAAAGAGGGTAATAGTCGTAAAAGACCTGCCCGTTCGTTCGCTTCCAAAGTTCATCCCGGATTCGGAAGCCGACTGCGAAGCCCTCTATGGCCGGACTGGAAACGCTCGAGACTTTCATGACGAACTTGGCACCCGAGGGATCAAATTTGGGCTTCCATGCCTCCCGGGGGTCCTTCTGTTGGGCAAAACCGATTCCGGTGACCGTCAAAACCAGGCTGACGGCGACTGCCAGGCACAGTAATGACTTCCATCTACCCATTCCAGGCTCCTTTCGCGAGATGACTGTTACTTTGGATTAACACCTGCCGACCCCGGTCCTGAAGGAATCGGCTACCTTCCCACGCACGACTTTTCCCACGCAGAAAAGCCGTGCCCCAATACCTTTCACTATCAGCCCTGTGAATAAACCTCAACAGTGACACAATGACTTCCCGCCGCTTCGTCGAAGCGAGCAGGATTGCACCCGGGGTACCGGCGATGAAGGTGCCGGTCACTTGTCAAGCTTTAATGATGAATGCCTTTACGAACGGACTGCAGGGCGGGTGAAAGTGGGATTGTGAGATTGAATAGCGAGCGGACGAGAGAAGGATCTTCAGAGTCGAGTATGATGAAAAAGCGAGCGCGCGTGAGAGTATTCAGACAGCAATCTAAACATGAAACATGGGCCGGAAGGTCATCAGGATGCCACCCTCTACCCACGATGGCACCGCATCCAACACCAGCCGCATGGTTCTTCAAAGAATCCTTCAAGTACCCGCGCACCAGATGCCCAGGCCTCCCAAAATGCTCCCTGGGCTATTCGCTGCCTGCTTGCAGCTAAATCACAGCTAGATACTAGCAAATGTCATACTTTAGTCAACCAGAAACTGATGCCGGGAAAAAGTATCTCCGCACTGCCGAAACATCTTCCCTCAAGGGAATACGAGTTGACGATGACACAGCCTACCCGAAACTGCAGTGTGAAAGCGACTGTAAGCCCCTGAATGCAGGGGACTGCCACCAACTGCTCGACACTCGATAGCACTCTGTGATACTCGATAACTCATGAAACCCACAAGTGAGCAAGAGGCGATCCTGGATTCCAGGGGGCGAGTCATTCGGATCAATGCACGGGCAGGAACGGGAAAGACGACGACTCTGCTGATGCTCGCCGAAAAGCATCCGGATAAGCGAGCGCTTTATCTGGTCTTCAACCGCAAGGCCCGGGAGGCCGCTCAGAGGCAGTTTCCGACCAATGTCCAGGTCCACACCGTCCACTCTCTCGCCTACCGGAGGGAGGGCTATCGCTGGCAGGAGAACCTGGGTGTCTTCAGCCCTGTCGACATGCTTCCCGCCTTCGGCAAAGACAAGGCCGCCCACCACCTTGCCGGCATCAGCCACCAGTTCCTCACATATTTTTTGAACTCGCAGCATACCAGACTCGAGAACGCAGTCGAGGATTTCTGCCGCCATCTCGCTCCCGAGTTAAAGCCATTTTTCGAGAAGCAGGCAGGCAGGATCATCCAGGCATGCCGGGACATCGCAACCGCCTGGAACCGGCGTGAAAAGCCATGCCCTCACGATTTCTACCTGAAGCTTTTTCATAAGTCCGGGCAATTCCACCAGGAGCTCGACCGCTATGACCTCATCCTGGTGGATGAGGCCCAGGATCTCTCGCCCATCATGCTCCATGCTCTCGAGGGATGTCGAAGGCGCATCGTCCTTGTGGGAGACTCCCATCAGCAGATCTACAGCTTCCGCTATGCCATCGACGCCATGGGAAGGCTTGCCTGTGACGAGGACTTCCACCTGACACTGAGCTTTCGGTTCGGCAGCGCCATAGCCGAGCTTGCCAGCCTCTTCATCCAGGAGGCGAAGCAGGAGAAGAAATTCCACATCGCAGGGAATCCACAGAAATCATCCTGCGTCTCCCTCTCTCAGGTGCAACCGTCGAGAACCGGCAGCATCTCCCGGGCCATATTGACTCGAACCAACCTGGCGCTTTTCTCAAGGGCCATGCAGCTCCGTTCGGAAGGAACGTCTTTTCATTTCGAGCGTGACCTGCAGCATGTCCTTTTCCGAACCCTGGATGTTTACTGGCTCTCGAAGGGCCAAAAAGACAGGATCAGGGACGTTTTCATCGGCTCTTTCGCATCCTTCGGGCAGTTGGAAGACTATGCAGAATCCATGGGGGATTTCCCACTGACGGGCATGGCCCAGATTGTCAAAAGGCACGGCCATGATGCCTTTCCTGCCCTGGTGTTCGAAATGTCCGATCTCGCCCGGAACAGGAATACCGCCGACAACCCGAAGGATATCGTTCTCTCCACCATCCATACGGCCAAAGGCCAGCAGTATGACGAAGTGACCATCGACGCGGATATCGCAGAAAACATTTCTGCCGCAGCTCAGCATGAATCCCCCCAGTATGAAGAGGAGATCAACGTAGCCTATGTCGCCTTCACACGGGCTGTGCAGCGGCTCCATTTGCCGTCTGCATTCCAGCGGCTCTTGACCGTCAGGTGGAAAGACTACCTGGCGGGATTCATGGACAAGCCCGCATCGAAGAGAGGGGGATTCTTCAGGCGCTCCGCGAAGCCCGCGGAGAACAAAGGGAAACGATGAAGAGCTTCCCACGGCCTCCGGCAATGTGCTTGACTTAAGTACCCTGCAAACCTTTTCTAACAAAACAAACCGTTCGCCCTGAGCCTGTCGAAGGGCACAACCGGACATGCCCTTCGACAGGCTCAGGGCGAACGGACAGCAAGACAAAATGTTAAGA
>DAIQOB010000098.1:0-8379 GCA_036788075.1 Syntrophobacteraceae bacterium | reverse complement strand
GTTGTGTGGTGTTGTGTGATTGGTTCACTCTCACACGGTGGAAGTCGGAGGTTCGAATCCTCTTCCGCCCACCATTCTTGGAAAATTCATGAGGCTGACTCGGGAGGGTCAGCTTTTTTTTATTCGGGGTGAGAGAGATGCAGATGTGAGAACTGGCTCGACTATGAGGGATGGGGGGAGAGGCCGTCTTGGAATGACAGTGCCGGGTGAAACGCGGCTGAATCCTTGAGGGAGCCCGAAGTTCATCTGCCGCAAGGCCCCGGTCCACGCAGCCTGTCATTCCCATCCGATGACTTCATAGCCCTTTTCCTGGAGGCAGCGCACCATGAAATTCTTGAAAATAGGACTGGGCTCCGACGACTTGATGATGCCGTGCACGAGACCCGCCGCAGCGCCGGTGGCCGCGCCAACCCCCAATCCACGCCCCAGGTTTCCTGTCACAGCTCCGGCGGCGCCGCCGATCACTGTCCCTCCCGCCGCACCCACAGCCGTACTTTTGGCCGCTTCAATGCCCGCATCGGATTTGACATACTGATCGGCGAGAACCTCGCATTCTGCAATGTCCTTTTGGGCCTGAGACTCACCGACCTCCTGGAGATGGGTATTGGGATACAATACGGGCCCGGCCGCGCAACCGCTCAGGAAAAGCATCAGAATGGATAACACTGCCGCTTTCATAGGTCACCTTATCGTGTAGGAGAGGTTGGCAAGTCAATTTGCCATAGAGCTGAAACAATGTCCCTAACATAAGAAAACGTCCTGTAAAAGTAAAGAGCTCGGAACACAACCTCGTCCCGAGCATCTTTAAGAGCCTTGGCTTTCTCGCCGCGTCCTTAAAAAAGGATCGGGTTTACTAGGGAAAGAATTTAATGATGGATTGTGGTATAGAGATGTGAAATAAAGTTCGAAATCATTTGCTTTTTGTATAAAATTCAGGCGTCCTTCCTGGACATGGAAAATCGGGAGCTGTATCGTTCGACAAACGCGGGCGGTGCAAGAGATGAGGTTGTGGTGTATTCTGCCGGAGTCGCTGAACCTGATGTTGATGCGAGATTTGCGGTTGAATCGATGCCAATAGGTTGTTTACTGAAGGAGGAATTTATATGAAAGAGACAAGAAAGGGCTTGCTCAGTCATCCGTTTTTTAAAGACTTTCAATCCACTCACATAGAGCTTCTTGCCGATTGCGCAAATGCCGAGAGCTTCGCAGCCGGCGGATTCATTTTTCATGAGGGCGAACCAGCGGACCGACTTTACCTGCTGCAAACAGGGAAGATAGCGATTGTGCTGCACATGCCGGGACAGGACCCCACGGCCATCATGACGCTCGGTCCAGGCGGCGTGGTAGGATGGTCGTGGCTTTTTCCACCGTACCGGTGGCATTTCTGTGCCAGGGTCATCGAGGATACTACAGCTATCACACTCAATGCCAAATGCATGATGGAAAAGTGCAGGGAGGACTACCAGCTCGGATTTGAACTGATGTGGCGCTGTGGTCAGGTGATGGAGGAGCGGCTTCATGCTACGCGGGCTCAGCTTTTGAACCATATGAATTTCTGATTTTTTGCAGACAGGTGCCCGGTCCGTCGTGTGGATTGCCGCTGTACCGGCGGCAGCTCCTGATGCTGCTCTCCCCAATTTACTACTACAAGGATAGATTCAGACGCCATGCGATTCCGCAGGCGTCTTCTCTCCCTCAGGGAGAGGACTGAGGCGAGGGGAATTCAGCTTTGCGGGCCCCCTCACCCCAGCCCTCTCCCCCAAAATGGGGCGAGGGAGCCTGAATGTCTCGTTGTAGTACCGATCACAATCTCATGCATTGACCCAGCAGTCGATTTGCCCATTCGAGAGCGATCCTCTCATGCATTTTCGGGCAGTGTTCACACCAATGCTCGAAGATGCACCGCAACACCGCCATCCATCGTTGAGCTCCTGCCGGCAGAGACAGGAGCTCCTTATGACTTAAGTCAATGAAGCAATTTTCTCAACCATGCTATGAACCAGGGAATTCTACCTATCTGTTGCAGTTTCCAAGTTCAAATATAGACTTTTATTTTCCGGTCCACAAAAAGTTTGTACAGGAAGATCTATCCAACCGTTCAACTGGACAGGAGCCTTAGGCATGAAGAGACTTGTGATTTTGGGACACGGTACCGGCGGCACGATCGTGGCCACAAAGATGCGTGAAAAGCTCTCCGAACGGGAGTGGAAAATCACCGTCATCGACCAGGACTGGCAGCACCATTATCAGCCCGGGTGGCTTTTTATCCCCTTCGGCATTTACACGAAGGACGACTGCGTCAAGCCCAAAACCAGGTATGTCCCTTCGGGGGTCAACTTTGTCCTGGATGAAATTGTCGCCGTCGATCCGGAACAAAAACAGGTCCGAACCAAACAGTATACCTTTCCTTATGACTGGCTGGTGATAGGCACCGGCTGCCGCATCGTCCCCGGCGAGGTCGAGGGGATGGCGGGGCCCGGTTGGGGGAAGGATATTCACAATTTTTACACCCTGGACGGGGCTGTGGCTCTCGCCGACAAGCTGAAATATTTTGACAAGGGGCGTGTCGTGCTCAATATCGCCGAACTGCCCTTCAAATGTCCTGTGGCTCCCCTGGAATTCGTTTTTATGGCCGACTGGTTTTTCACGATGAACGGCGTGAGGGATCACGTGGAAATCGAACTGGTCACCCCACTGCCTGGAGCGTTCACCAAGCCCAAGGCCGCCGAGATCCTGGGGCAGGTCTGCGAAGAAAAAAACATCAAGGTGACGCCCACTTTCCAACTTTCCTCGGTGGATCCGGAACGCAAGGTCATCAGCAGTTATGACTGCCGAGAGGTGAACTATGACCTCCTGGTGGCGATCCCTCCAAATTTCGGTGCGCAATACATTATCGACAGTGAAATGGGCGACCCCATGGGCTACATGGAAACGGACCACAACACGCTCAAATCCAAGAAATTCGACAACATCTATATCATTGGCGATGCAGCCAACGTTCCTACCTCCAAGGCCGGGTCTGTGGCACACTATGAGGCCGACGTCCTGGTGGACAACTTGAAGCGGGAAATTGACGGACACCCCCCCAGGCCGGAGTACGACGGGCATTCTACCTGCTATGTCGTCACCGGCTACGAGAAGGGGTCTCTCCTCGACTTCAACTATAAAATCGAGCCGTTGCCGGGGAAATTTCCCTTCCCGGGCCTGGGTCCCTTCGACCTCCTGGGAGTGAGTTTTACCAATTATGTCGGTAAAATGATGTTTCGCTGGGTTTACTACAATCTGATGCTCAAGGGCAGCCACCTGCCTCTTGAAAACCAGTTCGTACTGGCCGGCAAGGTCCGGGGCATTCTCTCCCCCGATTTGGAAATGCCGCTGAGACAAAGGAGCATCTCATGTCCGACGAAGCATTGATTCTGGAGCGTCTTGCCAAGATCGAGGAAAAACTGGATCGGATAGCTGGCCTTGAAGAACGGCTCGAGTCCTTTGCCCGTCCACTGGACAGCCTGGTGGACCTGGGGAAGGATATGAGTCTCCTCATGAGCCCTTCGGCCAGGCTGCTCACCGAAGAGCTGGCGGAAGTGGAAACGGGGTTCCAACTGGAAGATATCCTGGGAACGGTGAAACGCCTGCTCCTGAGCTTCCGCCATCTGACCTGGGCCCTCGAGCAGTTGGAAAACCTCATCGACTGGTGGAATGACATGGAGCCCATGCTGAAAGTGGCCGTGCCCCATTTCATCGATAAACTGGATGAACTGGAGCAAAAGGGCATTTTCCGCATCAATCGCGCCATGATCGGAATGTACGCCAAGATTGCCGAGAACTACAGTCCCGAGGATATAGAGGCCATGGGGGACGGGTTTGTCCGGATGCACGGTATCATACGAAAACTCTCCGAGCCGGCGACCATCGATCTGTTGGAGCAACTCATGAATCTGCCCGCGCAGATGAATCTTGCGGAATGCAAACCCACCGGCCCTCTGGGCATGGTGTTTCGACTGATGAATAAAGATGGACGCAACGGACTGGGGGTTGCCGTGGAGATGACGAAGGCCCTGGGGAAAATCAAGCAGATGAATGGAGCCCCGCAGGTGGAAAAGGTAGGCGAGCCGCAGGAATCGTCATGAGACCGTGAGTGGATGCATGCGTGCCTCCGTCCCAGTACTGTTTCTCTGAAAAGTCCCTCCAGAGGGGGCACATTTCAACCTTCGTTGTGAGCGGAAGCCCTTGGGGGGATGACTTAACCGACTTTCGTCATTCCGGCGAAAGCCGGAATACAGGAAAATCAAGACCTTCCGAACCCCGGTTTTCACCGGGGTGACGTTAAATCAACAATCTTGATCCCCCCGCATGCTCCAAGCGGGGGGGGGCTATCTTTTATCATATCAATTTCATTATAAATAATCTAAAACATGCCCGCAAAGAGCGGCATCCCTCCACTGAGCATTGGATCAAATGCACCGAAACATGGTACACTCCTGAAAAAAAGGAGAACAGGGTGCGAAAGATCATTTTCGGTATCGTCGTAGCGCTTCTTTTGCTTTCGGCACTGTGGGCGGGGGCTACACACTGGTTCGCCGTCAGAACGGAGGAACAGTACAAAGCCATGCTTGAACGGGCCTCCGAGGGCGGCCAGTTTAAATCCCTCCGTTTTGTCAATGAAAGTTATGACCGGGGTTTTTGGGTTTCAAAGGCGCGAACCGCCGTGACACTGCAGCACCCGGCCATGGCCTCCCAGGAAATGGCACCGGTGCGGTTCACCCTGGACCACGAGATTTATCACGGCCCTTTTCCTTTCGGCGCCAAATTCCCAGAGGGACAGGTGCGATGGAAGCCCTGCATGGCGTTCATCGAAACGCGCATGGTGCTGGATCCGGAAGCCCAGAGTAAGCTGAAGGAGCTGTTCGAGAAAATTCCAGAGCTGGCGTCCATGCGGAACTACACCCTCATCCATCTGGACGGGAGTGGGGAAGATCATTTTATTGTTCCTGCCTTTCAATATACTTACGACGACAAAGACAGGGCGACCGTGGATTGGAAAGGCCTTTTTCTCCGAATGGATTTCTCGGCGGATCTGAAAAGGTTCAATGGCACGGTGCGCATGCCCGGTCTGCAAGTCTCGGCAAAGGATGTCGATCTGAAGCTCCAGACCATGCAGCACACCTTCAGGATGCAGCAGGGAGCTCACGGCTTGTGGCTCGGGGAGGCTGCCTTCGATGTCCCGAATTTTGATTTTGTTCCGAAGGAGCAGAATGGGGAATTCCACACGGTTCTGGTCCAGGGCCTGAAGATGCGTACGACCGCCGGGGCCTCGGATGAAGCCATCACTTACGGGCTGGCCCTGGAAGCAGGAGAGATCCTGATAGACGGGAACCGTTACGGCCCGGGGGGCTTTCAGATGGAGATTCGGAACCTCGATGCGGCATCCATCGTCAGACTGCAGGGAACGGCCAACCGGGTGGAAGGAGCGGATCCGTCCCTTTCTGCCGAAGCGCTGCAGGAAAAGCTGCAGGCTGAATACCTGGACATCCTGGCGGCTCTGCTCAAAACCTCCCCCGAGGTGGAGATCACCCGCATGGAGTTCAAAACCCCTTTCGGGGATTTCGCAGGAACCGGAAAGGTGTCTGTTGAAGGGGACAAGTGGAAGTCCAGCCCGGAATTGTCCCAACTGCCTTCAGTCTTGACTGCAGACGTCCAGTTGAAAGCCGGAGAAGATCTTGTAAAGCGTGCAGTGTCCAATATAATCAAAGGCCAGATCCTTGCCCATGGAGGAGAAGGGCTGGGGAAGGGGCTCGCAGAAGGACTCATGGACACCATGGCATCCAGTATGGCTGCCGAACAACTTCAATCCCTGGCGGCACAGAATGTTCTGGTACTGGATAACGGCGTTTACAGCCTTCATGCAACCTTCGATGGGGGCCAAACTGTGCTGAATGGTCGCCCGCTGCAGCTTCAAGACTTTATGCAATGAGCCTTGCCCGGGCAGCGGTTTGCAAGGCTTCGCCAAGCTCGGCCCGGAATCTGATGGGAGAATCCGTGGTACCCAATCCTGCACGTTTTCAGTTTCAGCCGGGGCGAATCCAACAGAGTGTCCTGGTCCTGTGGATCTTGCTGATCTCCTTTCAAGCCACGACCATCTTGCCGTCCCTTGCCGGAGAGGGGGAGCAGTCGGCGGTTCCCACGGTCACCCTGTTTTGGAGGGAAGATTGTGGGCACTGCAAGAAGGAGAAAGAGTTTCTCGCCGCTCTCCAGAAAGAATTGGGACCGCTGCGCATTCGTGGTATGGACGTCGATCTCCCGGAGACACGAAAACTTTTCAACCAGTTGACCGACAAATACGATCTTCCCAAGGTCACCCCGATTACGGTCATCGGCCGTAAATTCATCGTGGGCTACGCAGGACCTGAAACTACCGGGAAGCAGATCCGGGAGCTGCTCCAGACCGAAGACATGAAGGCGACCGTGGAGGAATTGATGGTGGAAAATCTCTCCTCCGGCGGGGGGGGAAGTGTCTGTCCCATCACAGGCCCCACTACATCCTGCCGGCCGGATGCCGCCGAAGAAACCCTTCGCCTGGACATTCCTCTCCTGGGAAGCGTGGACCTGAAGCAGTTCACTCTGCCGGTCCTTTCAGTGGTGCTCGGGTTGGTGGATGGATTCAACCCCTGTGCCATGTGGGTGCTGGTTGCATTCCTGACGGCCTTGGCACAGGTCGGCTCCGTGAAGCGAATGATCCAGTTTGCAGGCCTTTTCATTCTGGCCCAGGGGATCATGTATTTTCTGATTCTGAACTCCTGGTTCCTCGCTTTCGACTTCATACGGGCAGATAGGATCGTCACCCCCATCATTGGACTGATTGCCCTCGGGGGAGGAATTTTTTTCCTGTGGGAGTTCGCGACATTCGACGGCACCTGCAAGCTGACGAACCTGGAAAAGCGCGCGCAGACCCTTCAACGCCTGCAATTCCTCTCCAACCAGACTCTGACCCCCCTGGTGATTCTGGGAATCCTAGGGATTGCTCTGTCGGTCAATGTGGTGGAGTTTGCCTGCTCCATCGGTATCCCACAGGCGTACACCAAAATACTCGACCTCAACGATGTTCCGTTTTTGAGACGTGAAATTCACATGGGCATCTATATTCTTTTCTACATGCTCGATGACCTGGCGGTCTTCGCACTGGCCATCTGGAGTATCGAAAAGATGAGTCTCACCACAAAATATTCGCGACTGACCAGTTTCGTGGGAGGCGTTCTCCTCTTGGTACTCGGGGCATTGCTCCTGGTGGCTCCGGAAAAGCTGAGGTTCTGACAACATCCCCAATCACCACACAAGGAGGTGGCTCAATGGAAAAGAACAGGGAAAAACGGGATGAGAGCAGGGAGAGCAGAAGGTTCTTTTTGAAAACGGCCGTCGTGGGAAGCGCGCTGCTTGCCGCAGAGCTGTCGCCCCTGGCTTCGACAGTCAGGGCCGCGGCGGAAACGAGTCCCTTGAAACTTCCAGTCCTTCCGTACGAGCAGAATGCTCTGGCTCCTTTCATCTCTTCACGGACCGTAGGACTCCACTATGGGGCCCATCACAAGGGCTATTTGGACAACGTCAACAAATTGGTGCAGGGCACCCGATGGGCTGGAGCATCCCTGGAAGAGATCGTCAAGGGGACCGCGGGAAAAGCCGGCGAAGAGGCGCTTTTCAACAATGCCGCTCAAGTGTGGAACCACACGTTTTACTGGGAGAGCATGAAGCCGGGCGGAGGAGGTGCTCCTTCAGGCGACTTGGCCAAGAAGATCGAGGCTTCTTTCGGGAGCTTCGACACGTTCAAGCAATCCTTTTCCGATGCGGCAGCCAGTCTGTTCGGGAGCGGGTGGGCCTGGCTCGTCAAGGAACGCGATTCCCTCAAGATACTCCAGACATCCAATGCACAGACTCCCATTACGGGAGGATCGACTCCACTCCTCACGGTAGATGTATGGGAGCACGCCTATTACCTGGATTATCAGAACCGCCGCAAGGACTACATCAGTGCTTTTTTGAACCATTTGGTCAACTGGGATTTTGCAGCGAAGAATTTGGCCTGAGCTCATAGGCGGCAGGAGCTGAAATACTTATGAGAACCTGGTTGGTAACAGGGGGAGCCGGCTTTATCGGCAGCAATTTCGTCCTGCATTGCAAGCGACGCTCCACAATGCGCATCATCAATGTGGACCGGCTGACTTATGCGGGCAATTTGATGAATCTGGAATCCCTGGAGGATGATCCGGAGCACATCTTTGTGCAGGGGGACATTCGAGACCGTGACCTCCTGCGAGAGTTGTTGAATAGATATCACCCGGACGCAGTCTTCAATTTTGCTGCGGAGTCCCATGTGGATCGATCCATCGT
>DAIQOB010000097.1:0-8389 GCA_036788075.1 Syntrophobacteraceae bacterium | reverse complement strand
CGAGCCGGCTTCGTCGGGAGCTGCGGAGACACACCTCCTTCCCTGCCCGCGCCCCTGTCGACACCATGAGACTGTCCGGCTGTAACCGCCCCGACAACTTGATCCCCCTCTCGTACAAAGATTTCCTTCACCTGGGCCATGATGCGACTCGAAACCTGGGCAAGGGCCTGCGACGTGACGGTTCCCACCTGATCCCGCATCAACGGGAAAGTCTCTCGCACCACTTTCACGGTTTTCACCGGAGTGGGAGAGGATTCGGCCACGGGCGGCCCCGGCTCCACCTTGTCGATGAAAGCTCCTGCCAGCCACATCATCATGAGGACCAGGAGGAGCAGGACTCCCAGGCCTTTTAAAAGCTCACGGACGATTTTCTTATGGGCCTGAATTCCAGAGGTTCCCATCATGCTATACCTCCCACTGGGACGCCAAAAAGGGCAGGACGCTGAAGACGCTGACGGAGCGCTGATGAACACAGATAAATGCCTAAAAAAATAAGAAAATCACCGACAGTCGGTGTTTTCAGACTCCCGGTGCTCACTCCAGGCGCTCCGCAAACTCCCCCAGGGATTCTCTCAAGAGGGCCTGAGAGATCTTGACGTCAAAAAGTGCCGCTGTATAGGCTACTTCCGCCTGATTCCAGGCCACATCCGCCTGGAGCAGGGTATCGACGGACGCCACCTCGTTGCGATAAAGGTGGCGGACTTCTTCGAGGGATTTCCGGGCATAGCTGCGCCGTTCCTGGGCCACTTGCAGCTTCTCCGCCGCTTCCTGCACAGCGAGTGCCGCCTGCTGCACCTCAAGAGCGATATCGAGCGTGATCTGCTGCCCCCTCGCTTCCATTTCCTTCAGCCGCGCTTCGGCCTCCCGCATGCGAGCCAGGGTGATTCCCCCCTCAAAAAGGGGCCACGTGGCCTGAATCCCCAGAAGCCAGCTATCGGCCCCGTTGTCGAGGGTTTCGGAATCCCACTGGTAATTGGCGTTGGCCCCGATTTTCGGCAGGAAGCCCCCCCGAGCCGATTGCACCCGGTTGCGGGAGGCCTGGACGAGGGAACGGGCCGCCGCTATCTCCGGCCGCTTATCCAATGCCAGCTTCACGAGGGAATCAGCGTCCCGCGACAGGTCTTCGGGCGTGACGGCAGGCAGGGTGGTAGCATCGCCGGGAATCTCCTCGCTCCCGATGGGGCGGGCCAGCAGTCTTTCCAGGGCTGCCTGCAGCCTGCGGAGCCCTGTTTTTGCGGTGACGCAATGACTTTGGGCTTCAGCGGTGCGGACTTTCAGCCGCAGGAGTTCGCTCGGCAATGCCACTTCAGCCCTCACGCGCGCTTCACCCAGTTTTTCATCGGTGCGGGCCGATTCGAGGGACCGTTCCGCGACATCCACAAACCCGAACGACTGCAGCCATCGGTAGTAAGTCTCCGTTACCCTGGCCACCAGGTGATTGCGGGCGGCCTGCAGCTCGGCGTTTATGGATTGCTTCTGACCGAGGGCCGCCTTGCGGTCGTACCAGCGGCTTCCTCCCTGGAAAATCAGCCATTCCCCCTGGACACGTGAGGAGAAGTTCTGCTGTCGGCCGGGATCGTTGAAATTGACGTTCGTTTGCAGGCGCCTCTGGTTGATGATGTTCATGAGCGCGTAAACGGGATTATCCGTCACATTGAAGTCTTCTGCGAGGATGAGCCGGGGGTAGAAGGCCGCTTCCGTCTGCTGGATCTGCTGATCGGCAGCTGCCAGCCTCTCTTCGATCTGGTCCAGCTCGGGGCTCGCCCTGAGGGCCTCTTCCAGTGCCTGATCCAGCGTCAGTTGCTTATGGAGCGGTTCAACCTCCGGTGTGGGAGAAGAGGGTAGAGCGATTCCACCGGGCGGAGCCTCCGACAGTGCGGGGGAAGACCTTTGAATAGCCGATGTGCGCCCTGCAGAAGGCGATTCCTCCGGAGCGTGGGCACAGCCCCAGGTACATGCTGCAACCAACAACAGGCAGAGCCAGAAAGTCTTCACACTCTCTCTGCTTGAGGGAAATGATGGAAGCCGTTGCATGACAGAGATCTTTCCTTTTTTCCTGAGCATCGCTGCTGCATCAAAGATATGAGTATTCAGGCAGATAGTTTTATCTCTTCAATCTTGCCTTTATACTGAGCTGGTCTTAGGTTTGCAAGTAATCAAGAGAGGGGGAGATACTTGATGAAATCAGAACCAGTGTTGGTCCTTGGAGCTACAGGATATATCGGTGGGAGGCTTGTGCCGAGGCTTCTGGACGCCGGGTACAGGGTCCGCGTCATGGCGAGATCCATTGCCAAATTGGGCTGCCGCCCCTGGGCGCGGCATTCGAACCTGGAAATGGTCGAGGGAGACGCCCTGGATCTCGATTCCCTCCGGAAGGCTTGCCAGGGATGTGGAGCTGCCTTTTACCTCATCCATTCCATGATCTCGGCAGCCGGCAAGTACGCTCATGCCGACCGGGAGTCGGCCCTGAACATGGTCACCGCAGCAGCCGAAGCAGGTCTGAAGCGGATCATTTACCTGGGAGCCCTGGGAAAGCCCGATGATCCCAGCCTGAGCAGGCACATACGGTCCCGGCACGAGGTGGGCGGCATCCTTCAATCGGGCCCGGTGCCCGCCACAGTGCTTCGCGCCGCCATGATCCTCGGTTCGGGCAGTGCCTCTTTCGAAATGCTGCGCTACCTCGTGGATCGTCTGCCCGTCATGATCACGCCCTCGTGGGTGCGCACTCCCGTGCAGCCCATAGATATCGGAAATGTGCTGGGATACCTGCAGGGATGCCTGGAGCACGAGGAAACCGCCGGTCAGACCTTCGACATCGGGGGGCCTGAAATACTGACCTACCAGAAGCTCATCCGCATCTATTCCGAGGAGGCCGGTCTTCCCCGCCGCAGGATCATTCCGGTACCCTTCCTGACCCCTCGTTTGAGCGCGCTCTGGATACACCTCGTCACGCCGGTACCGGCTTCCATCGCTCAGCCCCTGGCGCAGGGACTCAGCAACGAGGTCGTCTGCCAGGACAATCGTATCCGCTCCATCATTCCCCTGGAGCTCCGGGACTGCAGGCAAACCATTCGCCTGGCCCTGGAAAAAATCCAGCAGCAGCGGGTAGAAACCTGCTGGACGGATGCAGGAGCCCTCCTGCCCCCGGAATGGACCTACTGCGGCGATGCCCGGTACGCGGGGGGCACGATCCTGGAATGCGGACACCGCATTCGCATTCAAGCACCCGTCGAGGAAATCTGGGAGCACATCGTTCGCATTGGGGGTGAAAATGGGTGGTATTTCGGAGACATCCTCTGGAAAATGCGGGGCGCCATGGACCGCATGGTGGGCGGGGCGGGATTGCGGCGCGGCCGCCGCCATCCGAGCGAGCTCTACGTAGGGGACGCTCTCGATTTCTGGCGTGTCCTGGAGGTGGACCGTCCTCATCGGCTGCTGCTCCTGGCGGAAATGAAGACCCCCGGAGAAGCCGTCCTGGAATTCAAGCTCTCCCCCATGGGAACAAATCAGACGGAATTACAACAGCTTTCACGCTTTCTCCCCAGAGGGCTCGCAGGAATTCTCTATTGGTATGTGCTTTATCCTTTTCACGTGTGGCTGTTCGGCGGTATGCTACGAAATATTTCCAAGGCCCTTGGAAAACCCATTTTGAAGGGACCGGAACGTTTCACCCCCAAATTGCAGAACACGTGCAAACTTTGAGCACAGCTACCTCCAGGGTTTATAGATTCAGAGTGACAACCCGGCAACATCACGCAGATCAAAAAAGGAGAGATCAGATGGACTTCAAAGAATATTTCAAGACTGTCAAGGGAAGAGGCGTCCTGGCTACGGCCAATGCGGCGGGCAATGTGGACGGTGCCATTTATGCAACTCCTCATATCATGGACGATGGAACGGTGGCCTTCATCATGCGCGACCGCCTGACACACAGCAACATCCAGTCCAACCCCCACGCGGCTTACATCTTCATGGAAGACGGTCCGGGGTACAAAGGGAAGAGACTGTTTCTCACCAAGGTTCGTGAAGAGCAGGACACGGAGCTTCTGTTTTCCCTGCGCCGACGCGACTATGGAGAAAGCGAGGGCACTCGGGGTCCTCTTTTCCTCGTTTTCTTCACGGTGGACAAGGTTCTTCCCCTCGTAGGCGCCGGGGAAGAGGATTAGGAAAAGAGCTCATGCCAACCACCGCTTTTGTGCTGTTATAGATAGTGCCATTCGATTGATTCAGGAGGGGCGTAGTAATGGAAACGCAAGACCCGGCAGGGACCGACCTGGCCACACTCGTGAAAAAGACGGAGGGGGGGCATTCACTTTTCGAGGATGCGGCCAGGGAGCTGCCCATTCCCGTCTGTTCCGTTTTCCTCGACAAGGACGGCAATATTCGGCCGGCTTCTTTCAAGGAGACGCAAACGGTTTTTACGTGTCAGGAGCACAACAGCATCCTGGAAGTTTTTCCCAAAACCATCGCCAAGAGCAGGAACATCATCCTGGAGGCGCATCCCTCCGAAACGCCCCCAGCGGTGGCAGGCAAGCGGGTGGCGGTTCTATTCTCAGGAGGACCGGCAGCAGGCGGTCACAATGTACTGGCCGGCCTGAAGCTGGTCCTGGGCGACGACAACACACTCCTCGGCATCCGAAAGGGTCCCAAAGGACTGCTCAGCGGTGACGTTTTCGAAATCACCCGGTCCGATGTTACCCGCATCATCAACACGGGCGGGTTCAATTTTCTCGGGACGGACCGAACAAAGATCAAGACGCCGGAACAGTTCGAGAAGGTGAAGAACACGGTCCTCGACAATCGCCTGGACGGTCTCATCATCGTGGGAGGGGACGATTCCAACACCAATGCCGCTTTCATCGCCGAGTACCTGGAAACGGAAGGGATCCCGTGCAGTGTCATCGGCATCCCCAAGACCATCGACGGAGACATGGCGGCCGGGAAATACCTGCCCATTTCCTTCGGCTACGACACGGCGACGAAGATCTTTGCGGAACTGACGGGCAACCTGGCCCAGGATGCGGCGTCCGCCGTGAAGTACTACCATTTTGTGAAGCTGATGGGACGCACCGCCAGCAAGATCACCCTGGAGGTCGCGCTGCAGACGAAGCCGGCCATTGCCCTCATTTCAGAGGAAATCGCCGCTAAAAATATGTCCCTGGGTGACATCGTCGATGAAATTGTCAGGATCATCGTTCTGCGCAGGCTCAAAGGCATCAATCACGGCGTCGTCCTGGTGCCCGAAGGGTTGATCGAATTCATCCCGGAGATGCGCACCCTCATCCTGGAGCTCAACCGGGCCCTCGCCGACTATGAACGGGACATCAAGGACCTGCCGACTCTCAGGAACAAGCTGGAATTCCTTTATCCTCATCTGTCTCCCCAGTCGGCCCAGCTCATGGCTTCTCTCCCCGATGAGATCGAAGAAATGCTCATTCTCGACCGGGATGATCACGGCAATGTGAAGGTGTCCCAGATCGAGACCGAAAAGCTCCTCATCGACAAGATCCGCTACAAAATGTCCGAGATCAAACGCCACACGGAGAAATACTTCGGGGAAGGGGAAGGCCTGGTGCCGGCGAGTCCCCAGCAGATCGACAAATTCAAGGTGGCGACCTTCTCCAGCCAGTCCCACTTCCTGGGCTACGAGGGACGCAGCGGCAAACCGACCTCCTTCGATGCGGCCTTCACTTTTGCCCTCGGACTGACGGCAGGATCTCTTGTCCTGGCAGGCAAAACGGGCTACATGGCAGCGGTCACCGATTTCGACAAGGGCGGCACCGTTCTGGCTCTGCCCATTACGGGACTCATTACCTGCGAGCTGAGAAAAGGCAAAGAAGAGATGGTCATAGAGAAATCTCTGGTGGAGCTGGATTCTCCCGCTTTCAAGCTCTTTGCCACCCACCGGGAAAAATGGGCCCGGGAGGATCTTTTCAGCAGCCCCGGTCCCATCCAGCATTGGGGGCCGGCCAGCAGGCAAATCCCCATTTCCGTGGCCCTCAACCAGGGGTACGCCGATTACAGGACCTTCAACCTGGGGGAAGAGCGCAAGATTTACCTGGAATGATGGAATGTTGCAGCAACGAGAAACCGGCTGAAGCATCACGACATTGAAATCTCCGGCAGTTCGCTCTTCCATGGCCGTGCTGCCGGAGATTTCGACCCCACACCAAAGAGAGCGTCGCACAGGGCAAGCAAGAGGAAAACACGAACAAAATGCTGTTGATTCACCCCCCTGTTGTGAAACCCTGCGAACCCCCACCGGGAATTGCCAAACTGGCAGGTGCCCTGCGCGGACAGGGCGTTCCATGCTCCGTCCTCGATGCCAATCTTGAAGGATTGCTCCATCTCATGCAAGGCCCCCGGGCGCCGAGGGACCCGTGGACCCGGCGTGCCGCCCGCGGCTACCCCGAAAACCTCCATTCCCTGCACATGCCTGCGCTTTATGAAAATTTCGACCGATACAAACGGGCGGTTCTGGACCTGAACCGGCTCCTGGAGACCTCTCCCTCGGTCCCGGAGGGCGCACGGCTGGGCCTTGGAAATTATCAGCAGAGGGAGCTTTCTCCCGTTCGAAGCGCCGACTTGATCCGGGCGGCCGAGCGTCCGGAGGAAAACCCCTTCTACCCTTATTTCAGCCGGCGCCTGCGCGAGCTCGTGGAAGGCGGGTCCTTCAGAGTCGCAGGATTTTCCCTGAACTTTCTCAGCCAGGCCCTCTGCACCTTCGCCATGCTGGGTTTTTTGAGGAGGGAATATCCAAGGCTCGCCATCGTCCTGGGCGGCGGGCTGGTGACTTCGTGGATGAGCAGTCCCCAGTGGAAGGACCCCTTCAGCGGACTCGTGAACCTAATGGTCGCCGGTCCCGGTGAGGAGGCCATGCTCTCTCTGGCCGGAATCCAAACTCCGGACCCGGGGCACTCAACACCCCTCTACGATGTGCTTCCGCTGCAACAATACCTGGCCCCGGGAGTCATCCTTCCCTACAGCGCTTCCAGTGGATGCTACTGGAACCGGTGCTCCTTCTGCCCCGAAAAGGCCGAAGGCAATCCATACCGCCCACTGGGCACGGACCGCGTCCTGGAGGACCTGTCCATACTGAAGGCCCGGACTCGTCCCGTGCTCCTCCATCTCCTGGACAATGCCGTCAGCCCCAGGCTGATGCGAGCCCTCATGAGACATCCACCGGGCATTCCATGGTACGGCTTTGTACGCATCACCTCTCAGCTGGCGGACGAGGATTTTTGCCGGGATCTGAAGCGATCGGGTTGTGTCATGCTGAAGCTGGGGCTGGAATCGGGGGACCAGGAGGTCATCGACCGTGAGCACAAGGGCATGCGCCTGGTAACGGCATCCCGGGCTCTGAGAAATCTCAAGAAGGCAGGCATTGCGACCTACGTGTACCTGCTTTTCGGCACTCCGTCGGAAACGCCTGCAGCGGCACGCAAGACCCTGGAGTTCACCTCAAAGCACGCTGACTGCATTGGATTCCTGAACCTGGCCATTTTCAACCTGCCCGTCCATGGACCCGAATCACAGGGGCTGGAAACGCAAACACTTTACGAAGGCGATCTTTCCCTGTACACGGGGTTCAAGCATCCCCTGGGGTGGGACAGGGGCCACGTGCGGCAATTCCTGGACAAGGAATTCAAGAGGCATGAAGCGGTGGCGCAGATCCTGAGACGAGACCCCCCCATTTTTACCTCCAATCACGCATCGTTTTTCAGGAATGTGACGATGCCCTCCAAGGCCTCGGCAAGCTCCGCCTGGAACCTTTCCACCTTCTGAGCATCTATCCCCATGGCTTTGAACACGGGATCGGCTGCCGGATCGAGGACATCCCGCCCGCCCTCCTCTCCTTCCATGGCGTTCACCATCCGGTCGGCCACATGGACAATGGCCGCCATGTCCTGGTCTGTTTTGGCCTTCTGGGGAAAATGATGGTTGCCGATGGCCACCGTCACTTCCAGCGGGAATTGCCAGCGGCGGGCGATGATCTGTCCCAGCTCCTGGTGGTCGATGCCCAATGCCCTGCGTTCCGCCTCGATGAATTGAACACCCCCTTTGCGGATCTGGCTCAGGTCGACATGCAGATAGATTTTGGCGTACAAATCCAGGACCGTTTTGCCGATGTCATGGAGCAGCCCGGCGGTGTAGGCGGTGAGAACCTTCTTCTTTCTAAACTCCTGGGCGAGCTTTTCAGCCATGATGGCAACGGCGACGGAATGGCGCCACAGGGCCTGCTCATTGAGGCGGTAGCCCGAAATCTGCCCACGAAAATAATGCACGGCGCAGGCCGCCAGGATGACCTCGACGAGCTTCTGGTTTCCGAGGACCATGATCGCTTCCTGCAGTGACGTCACCTTCCGGAGTCGCTGGTAGTAAGCGGACT
>DAIQOB010000096.1:0-8413 GCA_036788075.1 Syntrophobacteraceae bacterium | reverse complement strand
AGTGTATTGGGCCCATACCCCGGGGCTCAAGATGGTCATTCCCTCGTCCCCCCGTAATGCCCGCGCCCTCCTCGTCAGCGCCATCCGAGACCCGGACCCGGTGGTTTTCTATGAGCCCAAGGCCCTCTACCGCGCCTTTCGAGAGGAAGTTCCCGACGAGGAGGAAACCTTCCCCATCGGCAAATCCCACCTGGCCCGTGAAGGCAGGGATGTGACACTCGTCTCGTTCGGAGCCATGATGCACCCGACCCTGCAGGCTGCCGAGCTTCTGAAGGAAAAGGACGGCATCGACGCCGAGGTGATCGATCTCCTGACGCTCGCCCCCCTGGACGATAGCCTTTTCACGGCATCCGCCAAAAAAACCGGGCGTATTGTAGTGGTGCATGAAGCTCCCCGGAGCTTCGGCGCCGGCGCCGAGATCGTGGCACGCCTGGTGGAGAAATCCTTTCTGTCCCTGGAAGCACCGGTGCGCAGGGTGACGGGTTTCGACCTGGTGATTCCGCTCTTTCAAAGAGAAATGGACTACCTGCCGGGAGTGCACCGCATCGTGAGCGCCGTGCGCGAAACCGTTCAATACTGAACCCTGCCGGGGGTGAGCTGACAGGCTTTTCCCGGGTTGAGAAGGGGGATGGGACGCTGAAAAACGCTGACAGGCGCTGATTTACGCTGATAAAAGGCCATAGCGAGGAGAGAAGATGCCCATAGAATTCAAGCTGCCGGATCTCGGAGAAGGAATACACGAAGGAGAGATCGTCGAAGTGCTCGTCTCCGTTGGAGACCGTGTGGAGGATGGCCAGCCCATCCTCCTGGTGGAAACGGACAAAGCGACAACGGAGGTTCCCTCTCCCGTCGACGGGATCGTGGCCGAAATCAAGGTCAAGCCCGGAGACATCGTGAAAGTGGGGCAGGTGCTCATGACTTTCAACGAGGAGGGGGAGAAGAAGATGCCTTCGAAACCCCAGGGGTCGTCCCAGCCCGATGGGGAGAAACCTACTCCGAAGAAAACGCAGGAGGAAATTCCCCTGGCCGTTGAGGGAGGCCCCCAGCCGCACACCGAAAAAGAGTCCGAGGCAACGGTGCCCGTCCTGGCTGCTCCATCCACTCGAAGGCTGGCGCGGGAATTGGGAGTCGACCTGCGCCAGGTACACGGGACGGGGCCGGGAGGACGCGTCACGCCGGAAGATGTGCGTGAATTTTCCGAAAAGAAGGAAAGAGCGCCTGAGCCGGCTCGCGAGGCGGGAGCCGAAGCTGAAATGCCCGGCGCTGCCGGAGAGACTGCCGTCCTTGCCCCTCCCCTCGTTTCCGGCGCACCGCCCCTTCCCCGCTTCGAGGACTTTGGCCCTGTGGAACGGATTCCCCTGCGCTCCGTCCGCCGGGCGACAGCCAGGCAGATGGCCCTGGCCTGGTCTCAGATTCCCCATGTCACCCACCAGGATGTGGCGGACATCACAGACCTGGAAGCCTTCCGCCTGAAGCACAAGGCGGAGGTGGAAGCCTCGGGAGGAGCCCTGAGCCTCACCGTCTTCGTGGTGAAGGCTGCTGTGGCCGCTCTCAAAGCCTTTCCCCGCTTCAACGCCAGCCTGGACCTGGCCTCTGAAGAGATCGTTCTGAAGCGCTACTATCATGTGGGAGTTGCGGTGGATTCCGAAAAGGGTCTGATCGTTCCGGTGCTGCATGATGTGGATCGCAAAAGTCTGACCCGGGTGGCCGTGGAGCTCCGTGATCTGGCGCAGCGGACCCGGGAAGGCAAAGCCGGTCTGGACGATATGGCCGGGGGCACCTTCACCGTCACCAACATTGGCCCCCTGGGGGGGACCGGCTTTGCGCCCATCGTCAATTATCCGCAGGTGGCGATTCTGGGCATGGCCCAGGCGCGGCTGCAGCCCGTCGTCCAAGGGGATCTGCGCAGCCACCGGATTGTCCCCCGGCTGATGATGCCCCTTGTTTTGGGGTTTGACCACCGAGTGGTGGACGGTGCCGATGCGGCGCGTTTTCTGGGAATGATCATCGAAGCACTCCAGAGCCCGGAGAAGCTCATGATGGTGATGTGAGAGCAATAGAGGGATCGAGGATGCACGACGGGAGGTGAACCGGTTATGGTCATGGGGGAATTCACGCAGGAAACGGATGTTCTGGTGATCGGCGGTGGCCCCGGCGGGTACGCGGCGGCTTTTCGGGCCGCAGATCTGGGGTTGGAAGTCACCCTGGTGGACATGGGGGAACGGCCCGGGGGAGTGTGCCTCTTTCGCGGCTGCATTCCATCCAAGACGCTCCTGTATGTCGCTGAAATCATCCATGACGCAGCGCGGGCCGCTGAAATGGGGGTTTCCTTCGGCGAGCCGCGGGTGGATCTCCCCCGGTTGCGGGAGTGGAAAAACGCGGTCATCGACCGACTTTCCAACGGCCTCGTAGAGCTCTGCAGGCGGCGCGGGGTTCAATTCCTCCAGGGGCGCGCAGTCTTCGAAAGCTCCGAGCAAATCCGATTGCTGGAGGGTGAAATCTCTCATGTGAAATTCCGCCACGCCATCCTCTCAACGGGCTCCCGCCCCAACCCTCTCCCCGGCACCGCCTTCAAAAAGGGAGGCCGCGTCATGGGCTCCACCGGCGCGCTGGAGCTGCGGGACATTCCAGAACGGCTCCTGGTGGTTGGTGGCGGCTATGTGGGCGTGGAACTGGGGTCCGTCTATGCCTCTCTCGGGAGCCATGTGACCCTGGTGGAATATGCCGACCGCATCATGGCCGGGGCCGATGGAGACCTGGTCCAGCCCCTCGAACGAAGGCTCCGGGAGCTCTTTGCTGCGGTCCACACCCGAACCCGCGTGGCCGCCCTGGAAGAAAAGCTGGATCGCGTCGAGGTCACCCTGGAGGGAGACGGTGTAGAGCCCCGGCAGACTTTCGACCGTGTGCTGGTGGCCATCGGGCGCATGCCCAATTCAGGAGAGCTGGGGCTGGAGCATACCGGGGTGAAGCTGGATGACCGGGGCTTTATTCTCGTGGATGAACAGCGCCGTACCGACGATCCCAAAATTTTTGCCGTCGGCGATGTGGTGGGCGGTGCCATGCTGGCCCACAAGGCCATGTTCGAAGGAAAAGTTGCTGCGGAAGTCATTGCGGGCAAGCCTTCCGCCTTCGACGTGCAGGCCATTCCCGCCGTCGTTTTTACAGACCCCCAGATCGCCTGGTGCGGGCTGACGGAAGATGAAGCGCGCAGGCAGAACCGCCGTGTCAAGGTGGCCCGATTCCCATGGTCCGCTTCCGGCCGGGCCCTCAGCATGGGGCTCAACAGGGGTTTGACCAAGCTGGTCATCGATCCCGAAGTCGGAAGCGTCCTGGGCATGGGCATAGTGGGGCGTGAAGCCGGGGAAATGATCGCCGAAGGGGTGCTGGCGGTGGAAATGGGCGCACTCGCCGAAGACATGGCCCTTTCCATGCACCCCCACCCGACCCTTTCCGAGAGTGAAGCCGAAGCGGCGGAGGCTTTTCTCGGCAGTTCCACGCACATACTGTCGCAGCGAAAATGAAGCGACGGATCACCAACGGCTGGAGCCCAGCCTCCCGCACCGTTACGGCTCCAGGAGTTTTTTCCTCGGGTTGCGGCACAGCGGATAGATGAGAATCTCTTTGGGTACGGCACCCGTGCCGATGCGCAGGTTCTTTCTGTCCATGCGGCCCCGCCCGGTGGTTTGCCCCAGAGGGATCCAATTGGCCGCTCGGTAGCAGGTCCCCTCGAACTTTGCTCGATCCACGAGGGTTTCCATCAGAACAGGGCGAATGGCGTAGCGGGCTTCCCAGTCAGCGGCAATGGTTTTGGCCATCTGGGCCAGGATCGCGCTCGCCAAACAATGGATGCGCACCCAGGGAAGGATCATAAACCGGCTGTTCTGAACGATCCACTGGAGGCGCTTCACGCGCTGCTCGTCGTCCCACCCGATCCAATGGTCTCTCGGAGCCATCCTCCAGGCGGGGCTGGAGAATTGGACGCAGCCCACCCGCTGGGGCTCCGGGTGGGTGACGCGCACGAAGTAGCGCAAATGCGCCCCGAAGGGGACCGTGCACCCCAGGTAATGGTATTTACTCACCCATTCGCGCCACAGGCTGCGCTGCTCCGGCGTCTCCACCAGTTCCATTTCGATGGGTTTGGCGTCCCCCAGCTTGGTTTCAATCAATGCGGGCATTTGCTCCGGAGGGTCCGGCGCAATTTTGCGGGGGCGCTTCTTCTTGGGGCCGCCCACTTTGAGCTCGGGAAGCTTGATCAAGCCCTTGGCGTCCAGTTCCTCCAGGAACGGCCGGCATTCGATAGCCTTCAGCCCTCCGTTGGGCCGTTTCCATTCCAGAAGCTCACAAACGGTGTGAGCCAGTTCCGTGCGGCTCAGTCCCCCAAGGTCTTTTATGGTTTCCACAATCAGTTCCAGTTCTTCGGCACTCACCTGAATCCCACTGAACTTCCATACAGTTTCCGGCTGCATTGGACATCACCTCCATGGGAACCTTTCATACAACAATGAGATACCGGTTGTCCAGGAAAAGATTGAGCTATTTTTGAACTTTTCCATATAAAAGCATCAAGAAATCCCTTCCCAGAAGCACTGGTCTCCGGCGAGGCTCAAGAGCTCTTCAAAAACACACATGAGCGTCACCACTCCCACGATCATTCCGTCCCGCAGCACAAGGGGCTGTCGGATGTTTTCCTTGAACATGAGATAGACCGCTTTGTTGATGCTGTCGTTTTCTTCCAGCAGCGGATCGATGGGAGACATGACCTCACTGACCTTCTTCTGGGTTTCCTGCCGGACCAGATCGAAAAAGCTCGTGTTGAGCCAGTGAAAGCGCTCCTGGATTTGTTTGATCTCTTTTTCCACTTCTTCGGCCCGCATGGAAAGGGAGCGATAGTAATATTGCTTCTTCGGGTCACCCTTCTTGGCCGATTCGGGCACCAGTCCGCGGATCAGGTCGAAGGTGGAGAATTTTCCGACGATTTTCCCTTCGCTGTTTTTGACAAAGAGGGTTTTGTGGAAATTGCCCGGAGTGTTTTGCTGGAGCTTTTCGTGGTTGTCCCGAAGAATTCTGAGAGCATCGCAAAGTCTATCGTCTTCGTTGACGAAGTTGTATTCCTCGATGGGGGACATGATGTCTTTGACCTTGCGTTCATCTGCCATGGAAGACCTCCTTAGGGTTTATGGACAAAAGCGCACGAGGAAAGGGAATATGCCCCCTCCTCCCGGGAAAAATAATGCATTCTCCATAACACATATCGACTCGCCGTGTCACCGTACATGTGCAGAGAAAGCGGCGACCGGCTCTCCCTGTAGTCTGTTCTTGACACGTTCTCCAGCTTCCCGTAGCGTCCGTTGGTGATCATACCATTCTAAGAAGCTGTCTTAAAAATGAGTCAATCACTCTTAGCATGCACCTTGTTTCGTCTCAAAGGAGGATGTCTACCATGGGACTCGTTGTTTTGCTCATCCTTTTCGGTGCGGCTGTCCTGACAGCCCTCTACGCGGTTTCCATCTACAACCGGCTGGTGCGCCTGCACAACACGGTGAAATCGGCCTGGTCGGATATCGACGTCCAGCTCAAGAAGCGCTACGATCTCGTGCCCAACCTGGTGGAGACGGTGGAGGGTTATGCCGGCCATGAAGCATCGATTTTTAGGAAGGTCACGGAAGCCCGATCCCTGGGCATGAACGCTGCGGGGCCCGATGAGGCCGCTCGAGCGGAAAACATGCTCCGTGGGACCCTCAAGAGTCTTTTCGCCGTTGCCGAAGCCTATCCCGATCTCAAGGCCAATCAGAATTTCCTCCAGCTGCAGGCGCAGCTCCGCGAGATCGAAGACACCATAGAAGCCGCACGACGCTATTACAACGCGGTGGTCAGAGACTTCAATACGTTGATCGAGCAGTTTCCCTCGAATCTCATTGCGTCCCGGTATCAGTTTGAGCCCGAGAGCTTTTTCGAGCTCCAGGCTCCGGAAACGGAACGTCAGCCGGCCAAAGTCGACTTTTCTTAAATCCTGCCCGAGAAATGCTCTCTTTTATGAAAAGGTGCGTACAAAAGCCATGTCCCTGAGACCGATCCCCTGCTCGAATGCCGGGAGGCCCAACGGGCCGAAATCCTTCGGGTTGGTCCCGGCACTGCTGTTCGTGACGGCGCTGTTTTTCTTTGCGTGGTCGCCGGTGGCTCATGCCGCCGAAAGGATTCTCCTCTTCTCCAGCCGGATCACCGTCCACTCCGATGCGAGCATGACCGTGACGGAAACCGTCAAGGTCGTGAGTGCCGGTGGGGCGATCAAGCGGGGCATCTACCGGGATTTTCCCACGCGCTACAAGGACCCGGCGGGCCACAGGTATACCGTGGGGTTCACGGTGAAGGATGTTCTGCGCGACGGGGCGGAGGAATCGTATCACACCGAAAGCCTTTCCAACGGAATCCGGGTGTACATGGGCAGGAAAGACCGTCTGCTCCCTCCCGGTGAGCACACCTACACCTTGACCTACCGTACGGACCGGCAGCTCGGTTTTTTCAAAGACCATGACGAGCTCTACTGGAACGTCACGGGCAACGGGTGGAGCTTTCCCATGGATAAGGTGGAAGCGTTGGTCCTGCTGCCCGAAGGAATTCCCGCGGGGGAGATTTCCCTCGAGGGGTACACCGGCGTCATGGGTTCCCGGGAGCAGGACTACACCGCCTTTGTCAGTCCCCAGGGGGCTGCAGTTTTCAAGACTACCCGGGCGCTTGCACCGCAGGAGGGCCTCACCATCGTCATCTCATGGCCCAAAGGTTACCTGCGCGAGCCCACAGCGAGTGAAAAGGGACTGCACTTCTTCCAGAGCAATCTTCCCCTGTGGACCCCGCTGCTGGGGGCTCTCGTGGTTTTTTTCTACTATCTTCTGGTCTGGAATAGTGTGGGCAGGGATCCTCAAAAGGGCATCATCGCCCCCCTTTACACCCCGCCCGACAACCTCTCTCCTGCCTCCATGCGCTATATCGTGAACATGGGGTATGACGATCGGGTGTTCGCCGCCGCTGTCTTGAACCTGGCGGTGAAGGGCTGCCTGTCCATCGGCGAGGAGGGGGGCGCCTACACCCTTCGCCGGCTGAAAAACGATGCGGCGCAGCTCAGCCCGGAAGAGAAAGCGCTGGCTGCGAACCTGTTCGGTTCCGCCGATGTCGTCCAGCTCCAAAAGACAAGCCACTCGAAAATCTCCGCCGCCAGGAGCGCCTTCAAAAAAGCCCTCGGTCTTGCCTGGGAAAAGAATTATTTCTTGACCAATAGAAAAAATTTCATCGTCGGAATATTCATTTCCGTGCTCGTGGTCGCCGGCAGTTGTTTCCTGTCGGGCGAAAGCGGGGAAGCGCTTTTCCTGGGGATATGGCTCACGGGATGGAGCTTCGGCGTGGCATTGCTGGCTGTGCTGGGGTGGGCGCGCTGGAAGGAGGTATTCGCGACGCGGAGCTTGGGTCGGAAGATCGGCAGCATCATCAGCGCCGTGTTTTTCTCGCTGTTCGCCCTGCCGTTCGTGGCGGCGGAAGGCTTCGCCCTCTTCACGCTGGGGCAGATTTCCCCCCTTCTGGTGCTCCTGCTCCTCCTGGTTGTCTTCCTGAACGCGCTTTTTTACCACCTCCTCAAGGCGCCGACTCTCCTGGGGCGCAGGGTGCTGGACCGCATCGAGGGCTTCCGCATGTTCCTTGCCGCCACAGAAGCCGACCGCCTCCATCGCCTCTACCCCACCGAGCGGACCCCTGCCTTCTTCGAAAAATACCTGCCGTACGCCCTTGCCCTGGGTGTCGAGCAGGCCTGGACGGAACAGTTTACGGACATCCTGTCGGAAGCGGCCCGGGCTGAAGGGGGGAGTTATCACCCCGTATGGTATTCGGGCTCGGGGTGGGACCGAGCTTCCCTCGGGAGCTTCGGGGAATCCATCGGGGATTCCCTCAGCGATGCCATCTCCTCGTCGGCGTCTGCTCCCGGCTCGAGCAGCGGCAGTGGCGGGGGTGGCTCTTCCGGCGGTGGGGGTGGCGGAGGAGGCGGTGGAGGCTGGTGATGGAGAGCTTCAAAACCTCGCTGACCAGATGAGGGCTTGCGCCTCAGCCGCTGATGGCTTCGAGGGCTTCCCAACGCTGGTAAGCTTCTTCCAGCTCCTGTTCCAGGGCCTCCAGGCGGGCCTTGGCTTCCACAATGGCGTGAGCCTCCGCCTTGTAGAATTCCGGGTCGGCCATAGCATCGTAAAGCCCCTGCTGCTCGGCTTCGAGGCTTTCAATCTGCTGGGGAAGGGCTTCCAGCTCTCGCTGCTCCTCGAAGGTGAGCTTTCGGGGGCGTTCGGGTCTCGTGCGCTGCTGTTCCTGTTTTCCTCCGGGCCTGACTTTCTTCTCGGTGGCGTCCGGCTGGCGCTGCATGAGCCAATCGTCATAGCCG